>JAOUFO010000051.1 GCA_029858165.1 Deltaproteobacteria bacterium
ATGCTCTTGATCCACAACCCTCACCCGGAGCAAACCATGATCTCCGTTTTTGGGTTTTACTTCGGATTTGGGGACAAACAGGGAATGATTCCCCCCTTTGTAATGGATGGTGGCCACATATTCCCCAGGAAACATTCCCGCAGTAAAGGTGCAGGGGGAGACCTCTGCGTAACTGTCAAAAGCTCCCGTTTTGATAAAAAAGCGGGGGTTTGGGGGCCGCAGGCCTCCAATCAAATCAACCCCCTTCCCCATGGGAAGGGGGCAGGGGGATGGGAAAAAACGAGTTATGCAGAGGTCTCTATGAATGATTCACAAGATGAGACCTCTGCATAACCGCAAAAAGCTCCCGTTTTGATAAAAAGGAGCGGGCTTCAACGGCCCTGTTGTTTCAGCCGCAAAGCCAGCCACACCATCCCCGCGGAAAGGCCCCCAAAAGCCGCCAGAGTGACCCAGGAGACCCCCCACACCCCATACGCCCCCCCCAACACCACCGGAGTGGCGGATTCCACCGCCAGAGTGGGCCAGCCGATGGGGGAGCCGCAGCGGGCGCACCGCCCTTTCAGCCACAGCCAGGAAATCACCGGCAGATTGTGGTACCAGGGGATGGTCCGCCCGCAGGCGAAACACACGGACCGGGCGGGGAAAAACCACCCCACCCCGGCAGGGGCACCCCCCCCCGGCCAGCGGTCCGCCACCTGGCTTAGAAAACTGCCCCACAGCCAGCCGAACCCCACCACTCCCCAAAAAACCGGTTCCATCCGATGCTCCTGTATTGATTTGCGGCCTCCCTTGACAACCTTCCCCAGGGGGAGGGAAGGATAAAGCAGGAACCGGCGTTTTGCTGTCGGCCGACCCGGCGGTTTCCGGGCATCCAACAGTCTCTTCCCCATACACCCATCATGGCCGTGGAAACCCAACCTTTATCCTCCGGGCCTTCCCAACACCCCCATTGGCGGCGAAACAGCCGGGTGTTGTTTGTCTCCAGTCTGCTGGTGACCATCGGCTACACGGTGTCGTTTCCCTTTTTGCCCCTGATGTTCCGGGAGCTGGGGGTGCGGGGCCCCCTGGAAACCTGGGTGGGGTTTGCCGCCGGTGGATTTTTCACCCTTAGCTTTCTGTTGACCCCGGTGTGGGGCTCTCTGGCGGACCATTATGGCAACAAGCCCATGGTGTTGCGTTCCAGCCTGGGGATGGCGGCCCTGACGGCTTTGCTGCCTTTTGCCGGTACCTGGCCGGTGTTTTTGGGGCTGTTTATCGCCGTGGGGGCGGTCAACGGGTTTGTGGCCAGCTCTATGACCCTGGCTTCCACCAACACCCCCCACTCCAAAGTGGGCAAGGCCCTTTCCATCGTGCAGCTTGGGGCGTTGTTGGGCAACACCATCGGCCCTTTGCTGGGGGGGTGGCTGGCCCCCCGGCTGCCGGAATACCGCCAATTGTTTTGGGTGGCCTGCGGCATGGATCTGGCCGGGGGGGCGTTGGTGTGGCGGCTGATCCGGGAATCCGCAGCCCCGCGCCAGCCCCTTCATCTCAACCTGGCCCGGGATATTGCCCGGCTGGCGGCCATCCCCCGACTGCGGATGTTGTACGCCCTGTTTTTATTGCAGGGGGTGGTTTATTTCGGCAGCAATCCGGTGATTTCGGTATTTGTGATTCACCTGTTTTCCGGGGCTGGCGGGGGTTCAGGGGCAACCCCCGGCGGCTGGGGTGCCAGTTTGGGGGTGGAAGGATGGGTGGGGCTGGCCACGTTGTCCATGACCGTCACCAGCGCCCTGGCCCTGCCGGTGTGGGGCCATCTTCTGGGGCGGTTCAACCCGTCGGCATTGCTGGTGGTTTCCCTGGGGGGGTCCGGGTTGGCCATCCTGCCGATGGTCCTGGCCGCCACCCCCGCCCAGGCCACCCTCATCCGGGGGGTGTTCGGCCTTTCCGCCGGAGCGGCGGTTCCTATTCTGCTCACCCTGATCCGCAGCCATTCCCCCCCGGATATGAGCGCCAGGGCCATATCCTACGGTTCTGCCCTTTCCATGCTGGGGGTGGGGGCCGGTCCCATGTTGGCCGGGTTGATCGGCCCTTTGTGGGGATTGCCGGTGTACTGGGCACTCACCGGGGCGGCCCTTTTGGCGGCAGCCGGGTTGAGTGGCGCCGCCCTGGGGCGCAAGCCTTAACGAGCGGCCAAAGGCGGCCCGGTCAGGGCATGGCCTCTTCAGGTGCGGGATGTTTGGCCGCGGGTTTGCTGCCGGGGGATGCCGCGTATGAATCCCCATCCCTGATTTTGCCCAACAGTTCCGCCAAAATCAGGGCATCGTGGGTCACTTTGTTGGGATCCTGGGCCACCCCCACCCGGTCGGCGTAGGTGAACACCACCAGCAAACGCACCAGATGTGCGTCTTCCGCCTGCTCCACATAGCGGGCCAGGGCACCATCCCCCTCCTGGCCCATCCGGTTCAACAAACCGGCCAGGTCCAGGTGATGGCCCACCAGCCAACCGATGCGGGCCACATCGGATTCGTCCAGGTAAATCCCCATGGCATCCAGGGTTTGGCCCACCAGGGGGGCAAAAACAGGGCCGTGGTTTTTATCCGGTTTTTTCATATCATGCAGCAGCATGGCCAGCATCAGCACCCGCCGGTCCGCAAAGGGCAGGTTGTTGTGGGTTTCCATCAGAACTTCCGCCTGGGCGCGGATTTTTTCCATTTCGGTCAGGGCGGTCATGCAGGTGGCGTAGCTGTGTTCCAGCATGTTCACGTCTATCAGGTATTCCAGGGAATTGTTTCGCACATCCGTCATCAAATGAAAAAACGGCTTGACCGACGGATTGTTGCGCACCTCGGGTATGCGTTGCAACATGCGCACTTCCACCGCGTATTTGCGGGCGAACATGGCCAGCCCCTGAGAGGTGGTGATTTTCTCGTAATCGGAGCGCATCAGGGATTTCCCCCGTTTGGAAAGGGTCTGGGGCAGCAGCCTTAAGCCCGCCAGAGCCTCTATCGCCACGAAGGTGTGCTCATCCACCGTATAGGCATGATCGGGTATCACATGAATCAACCCGGTGATGTGGGTGAAACCCGGCAGATAGCGGTGGAGCAACCCCACCTGGCGCATCCCGCGCAGAACCCCGGCTGTGGTCCCCTGCCGGATGGATTCATCCACAATGGCCAGAAACACACGCCCCAGGGATTCGCGATGCTCCCGCAAAAAGGAATCGGTCCACCCTTCCAGGGCGGCTTCCACCGCCTCCATGGCATCCTCCCGCAGAACGGCCCCGGTGCGGGCGGTCATCAAAAAAGGGTCCAAAGCCTGCAACGGATGGCTCAGCCGCACCCCTCCCCGGAAATCCGGGTTTGTCCGGGGTTCCTGGCTGTCCAGGAGATACAACTGCAACTGAGGGTCCACCGCAAAGCCGTCTTTGGCCAGGGGGCGGGCCAGGGCATGCAGCCGCTGGGGATCGCTGAACTGGGGACGGGCGGGGGCCATATCCCGCAAATGGGCAAACAAAGGCCCCACAATCCTCACGCTGCCCCGGCGCAGTTCAAAATACTCCCGGCACAACCGGATATCCTCCTCACCGGGGGTTTCCTCCACCATTTTCCGGAAAGCCCCCAGGTGTTCCCCGCAAAACCATTCAAATTTTTTCAGCAGGGCAAACCCCTTGTTGTCCAGCAGCCGGTTTGCCACCAGATCGTCCATCCCCGCCTCAAATCCTTTCAGCCGGGCCAATTGGTTCAGGGCGGCCATTTCCTCCAAAAAATCTTCTGGCCGGGGGCGGCTTAAAAAGAGGGTTCCCCCGTTTTTTTCCTGCCGGAAGCGCCAGCTTTGTTCCAGGTAATGGATGTTGAACCGCAGAATCATCTGGTTCATGGCCTCCAACGCCCGCACCAGACTGATGCGGGAAAAATGAGAATCCGTCAGTTTTTCCCCCCGTTTGTCCACCACATACAACCCGTAATGGCCCTCGGGCCGGGCGGAAAATTCCGCCACCTGGATGTTGACCCGAAATTCGGACCGGGCCAGAAAATGGAGCAGAATGCTGGTAAACCGGTTGGACAGGCGGGGGGTTTTCAGTTCCAGGTAGGTGTAATCCTCATTGCGTCCGTTATCCAGATAGGGATACTGGGAGACCAGGGGAATCAGTGAGGTAAAAGACAAATGTTGAATGGTTTCCAGCACCACCCGTTCGGTTTTGTGAACCTCCCGCAGGACCTCCAACACTTTTCCGCAATGGGCCTCGGTCAACGGCTGCCCCTGGTTGTCCACCATTTCCAGGATGTTGACCACCTGCCCCCCCCGGCCGGTAAAAATGCGGGCTTTTTTAACCGCCACCCCTTTGGGGATGGAGATACATTGAAGGATTCCCTCAAAAACCTTGTCCAGCAATCCCGGTTCATCCCAGTCGGTGGTGACCATTTCCACATGCCAACCGCCCTCCTCATGGGCCACCGGATCTATCAGCAGTCCTCCTTCCGCCGCCAGCCGGTCTAATTTTTCCCGGTGGCGGGCCTGCTCGGCGTGAGTGGTGGCCTGGGCATACAGGGAGGGCATATCCGGCCGGTCAAATACCGGCAGGGAACTTTGGTATATTTTGGGCTGTTTCCCCATGGGGGTTCCTTATCACCGGCGGATTGGGACATCTTCCTTCCGTCCCCCTCCCGGAATCTCCGGAGGAGGGATGGGTTTCAAACCTGCCTGATTTCCGGGAGACAATGCGGCAGGAACGTCAAACCGTCCTCAGGCAGGAACAGGGCTTTGCTGTGGGGTGAGAGCGGCCAGCCGCCGGGCCAATGGTGGATGGCTGTAATGGTAGGCCGCATACCACGGATGGGGGACCGGATTGGACAGGTTCTCCCGGCTTAACCGCAGAAGGGCGGTTTTCAGCGCCTGGGGCTTCCCCACCGCCTTTACAGAATACCGGTCCGCCTCATATTCATGACGGCGGGAAATCCAGGCAAACAGCGGCGAAAACCAAAACGTGAAAGCTCCGCCGCACAGGGCCAGCAGCGCCAGCAAACCATGGGGGGAACCCCCCCCCAGCCCAAAGGCCTCAAACACCTGGGGGTAACCGGCCACCCGGCTGGCGATAAACAACAGCACCAACGTGACCGCCATATTCAGCACCATCCGCTTTTTTACATGACCCGCCTGATAATGGCCGATTTCATGGGCCAGCACCGCCTGGGTTTCATCATGCTCCATGTGGGCCAGCAGGGTATCAAACAGCACAATGCGTTTGGCCCGCCCAAAACCGGTAAAATAGGCGTTGGAATGGCCGGACCGGCGGGAGGCGTCCATCACAAACACCCCCTTGGCCTTAAACCCTCCCTGCTCGGCCAGGGCCTCCACTTTTTTCAGCAGTTCCTGGTCCTCCAGGGGGGTGAATGTGTTGAACCAGGGGGCGATGACCATGGGAACCAGCCACACCATCAAAAGCTGAAATCCCGTCACCAACCCAAAAACCCACAACCACCATCCTTCCCGGCTTGCCTCCATAAACCACACCACCCCATACAGCAAAGGCACCAACAGGACCAAAACCAACAGCAACCCTTTCAGCCGGTCCCCCAGCCATCCGGCCAGGGTCTGCCGGTTAAAGCCGTACCGCTGTTCTATCACAAACGTCCCCCAGATACTGAAAGGCAGCCCCGCCAGAGTGTACACCCCTCCCAGAGCCATTAAAAACCACACTGAAAAATGGGGCGCCAGATGGGCTCCTCCGGCGGGCGGCCCCGCGATGGCCAGAATCATTGCCCCCACCCACTGCTCCAAAAAGGGAAGGAACCCCCCCAGCAACACGGCCAGGGTCACCGCGGAGGTGACGGCCCGCTCCACCAGCCCCAACCGCAGCCGGGCCAGGGTGTATTCCCGGCTTTTGGCTGCCGTTTCGGCGTCCACCTGACCTTCCAGATGGGGGGGCACCCCCTGCCCGGCCCCGGTGTGAATCAGATTCAGTCCATCCAATCCGGTTTCCACCGCGAAATGGAGCAAATACAATCCCAGGAACACCGCCACCACCGTTTCTGTCATCATGCCGCCTTTTTGATGTTGAATTTCCCCGGGGATGGGGGCAAACCCTATCCCCATTTTATATGAAATCCACAAACTGCAAAGCCCGTACAAACACCAGTCGGTTGGATGTGAGCCAATCAAACCGGGACGACTCTGCCCCTCCCCGGTTGGGCCAAGAGAAAGGCGGTGAACCCCGCCGTCAGACAGACGGGGAGAAATGCGGCTCTGAGGAGAATGAGTCGCTTAACAGGCCTCACCCCCGCCCTTCGGGCACCCCCTCTCCTGAGGGCGAGGGGGAAAGTGTTGCTTGTATAAAACAGGCAACAGCCATCTGTCTTGCAAGTTTGCCGAAGCCATTGAATTGATGGGTACTATCACCCCCCTCTCCCCCAGGAGAGGGGGGTGGGGGGTGAGGCCCAAAGGCAGGTGCCTTTCTTTGGGGCCGCAGGCCTCCAATCAGTTCATCCCCTTCCCCATGGGAAGAAGGCAGGGGGATGAAAAAAAAACGAGTTATGCAGAGGTATCGTTTTTCTTAAAAGGGGCTACCGGAAGGAAAAACCGATTCCCGCCCGTTTGATCCGTTTGTCAAAATCTATCAGGCTGTTGCCGTACCCTTCAAAGTATTGGAGGTGAACATACATCCCGCGGTTCAGGGTGGGCATGTTGAACCGGTAATCCACCTGCCAGGTGCCATGGGGGTCCTGGGCGCCTTTGCGCACCATCACATCCAACCGGTGGCCCAGGGGGGCATCCCCGGTGTTGTCACTCTGCCCGCTGGTTCCTTCCAGCGAAATCCGCCATTCGGCATACCCCAATAGATCCAATATCCGGGGGTTGTCATCCCCAAAGGAATCGGCGGGGGGTTTTTTCTTTTCTTCCTGAAACCGGTTCCACACTTTTAAGGAGGTGGTCAGCCCCCACCAATCCGGCACAGCCATTTGGGGCCAGACATAATACCGGTTCCAACTGCGGGATTGATCCCCGGATTGCCCGTTGCTTTCATGCTCCACCCCCAGGCGCAGGCTCCAGCCTATGGTGCCATCCTCCCAGGCCGGTTCCACAAACACTTCCGGGTTGTAGTTGGTTTCCCGGAACGGGCGGGAATGATGATCGTCGTACACCTGCCAAAAGGATTTTTGGGTGTAAGCCAGATACAGGGGAAAATCGTCCCGTGCCCGCTTTTTCAACGAAATCTGAAACACCGCCTCCTGGGCCATGCGGTCCGCCCCGGCGGTGTGATCCCAGGTGTAAAACAGCAGGTAATTGTCCTTGTACGGCTCCAGGGGAAACACCAATCCCGGCTCAGCCAATGCCTGCCGGGGAAAAACCGGCACCATCCCCAACAACCAAACCAGCCACAAGACCTTGACCACTGGCGGACCCCAGGATTTTGTCTTCGGGCCTATCCGCATCGTGCCGTGTTCCCAGGGTGAGCCGCCCAGGGCGGTTTATCCACCCTACCACACCCCCTTCCGGGGGAAAACCCGCTAACGCCGCATGGAGGCAAAGCCGACAACCGGGGCCGGTGCCAAGGCCCCAAACCCCCAAAAAGCGGCCTCACCCCGCCCGCCTGCGGCGGTCCGCCCCTCTCCCGAAGGCGAGGGGCAACCCTCTACACTTTCAATTGAATCAACAATCCGGCAAGTTGAAAAACCACACGCCAGTTTGCCTCCACCCGCCCCCCACGCACACCCTTCCCCCTCGCCCCCAGGAGAGGGGGTGGCGCAGAATGCACCGGGGGTGAGGCTGTGCCAACAGGCGGAAGCCGGTGCCAAGGCCCCAAACCCCAGCTTTTTTATCAAAAGGAAGGCTTTAGCCTGTATGCCAAGGTTTCATCCTTTAAAGGATTCGTTTTTTATGTTTTAATGAAAGAACAGTTGCCCCAGCCTTTCCACAACCCCCACAGAGCCTTCCATGACCCCCACCGACTACCTGCAATTGGATCATCAGTTGATCAAACGGATGGTCACCGTGATCAAGGCCATCAGCCAAAGGCTGGACAACCAGGAGCATCCCCCCGCGGAGGCCCTGCTTCAGGTGGTGTCGTTCATTCGTGAGTTTGCCGACCATTCTCACCACGGCAAGGAGGAGGAGATTCTGTTTCCCGCCTTGGAGGCCGCCGGAATCCCCCGGGTGGGCGGCCCTGTGGGGGTGATGCTGATGGAGCATGAGCAGGGCCGTTTGGCCGCCCAGGCCATGGCCCAGGCCGCCCAACAATACGCCAATCCGGGGGATGGGCAGGCAGGCCGGGAGTTTTCCGCCGCGGCCAAAGCCTATTGCGGGGTGCTGGAAGGCCATATTTTTAAAGAGGACAACATTTTGTACGCCATTGCGGACAAGGCGTTGACCGCCGAACAGCAGGGGGACCTGCTCACCCGGATGAAAACCCTGGATTCCGAACGGCTGTCCCAACCCTACAGCCATTATGAAATGATGGTGGATGAATTGGAAAAAACCTGCTGTTCCTAAACATCTCCGTCCCAAAGAACAAACATCCAACAGAACAAACCGGGAAAGCCCCTGGGTGAAGACCCTAAAGGAGCTTTCCTGCGGCCCTTCTCTGCCGCTTCCGGCGGGTTATAGGACCTTGGCGATGGCCCCGCACAACCGATCCATGTTTTTGGTGGTCATGCCCGCCACATTGATCCGGCCGTTATCCACCAGATACACCCCGAATTCACTTTTAAGCCGCCCCACCTGCTCTTTGGTGATGCCGGAAAAAGAAAACATGCCGTTTTGCCGGGTAAGAAAAGAAAAATCCTGATTCACCCCTTTGGCCTTCAGGGTTTCCCCAAACAGAATCCGCATTTGCTTGATGCGGTCCCGCATTTCATCCAGTTCGGCGGACCAAATTTTTTTAAGATCCGGGCGGCTTAAAATCAATTCCACCACCTTGCCTCCATGGGCCGGGGGGTTGGAATAATTGGCCCGGGCCACAGCCTTGACCTGACTCATCACCCGCTCCATTTCCGGCTTATCCCCGGCGGTCACCGTCAGAACCCCGGTCCGCTCCCGGTACAATCCAAAATTTTTGGAAAACGATCCGGCCACCAAAAAGGAAAGCCCGGATTTGCCCAAAGCCCGCACCACATAGGCATCCCCATCCACATCCGAACCGAACCCCTGGTAGGCAAAATCAACAAAGGGAATCAACCCCCGTTGTTCCATGGCCCGGATCAACTGGTCCCACTGGGCTGGGGTGGGGTCTATGCCGGTGGGGTTGTGACAACAGGCATGCAACACCACCACATCCCCCCGGGCCATGGCCCCCATGGCGGCCAAAATTTCATCCAGCCGCAAAGCGCTGGTCGCGGGGTCATAGTACGGGTATGTGGCCACCTTCAGCCCTGCCGCCTGAAACACCCCCCGGTGATTGGGCCATGTGGGATCGCTGATCCAAACAACGGCACCCGGAAAATGGACCTTTAAGAAATCCCCCCCCAGCCGCAACGCCCCGGTCCC
>JAOUFO010000393.1 GCA_029858165.1 Deltaproteobacteria bacterium
GTGGTGAGGCTGTGATGGAGAGGCCTTTTGGTTTTTTGGGCAGTGCCCTCCCAAAGGTTTTGGCCGCACCAAAGACAAGAAAGTCCCTCAATGAAGAGAAGGGCCGCCGTCATATCCGGCGCCACACTCTCTTCAAGCCCCTCTCTTCAGGCTGGATTCCCCACGGCAGCCCCCAGGGCTTCCTGGAAGGCCTTGAAGAAGTTTTCTTTGCCGATTCTGGCGATGATGCCCGCTTTTTCCAGCTTGCCCGCCACCCTGGGGTTGGCCCCGGAAAGCATCACCCGCACCCCCCGCCGCTGAAACTGACTGACGGCCTCCTCCAGGGTTTGCAGCCCGGTGATATCCATGAAAGGCACCCATTTCAAACGGATAATCAGGGTTTGGGGGTCCGTGTGGGTCAGGGCCAGAGCCCGTTCAAAATTTTCCACCGCGCCAAAGAAAAACGGCCCCTCAATGGCGAAAATGGCCACCTGGGCGGGCAGCTGTTTTAAGCCCAGATGGGCCAGTTCCGGCTGAATATCCATTTCGTTTTGATTGGACACCTCCACGCTGGAGGCCATCCTTTTCAGGAAATGGAAAGTGGCCAGCATCACCCCGATATTCACCGCCACCACCAGGTCCGCAAAAATGGTCAGGCCGAAGGTCAGCAACAGAATGACCACATCCGCCCTGGGCGCCCGGCGGACCATGTGGATAAAATGGCGGGCCTCGCTCATGTTGTAGGCCACCACAAACAAAATGGCGGCCAGCGCGGCCAGGGGGATGTTATCGGCCAGAGGGGCCAGAAACAGCAGAATGAAAATCAGGGTGATGGAATGGATGATGCCCGCCAGGGGGCCGGTCCCCCCGTTGCGGATATTGGTGGCGGTACGGGCAATGGCCCCCGTGGCGGCAAATCCGCCAAACAGGGGGGCTGCCAGATTGGCCAGACCCTGACCGATCAGTTCCTGGTTGGAATCATGTTTGGTGCCGGACATGGAATCGGCCACCACCGCCGAAAGCAGGGATTCTATGGCCCCCAAAATGGCGATGGTGAAGGCCGGAAACAGCAGTTCCATCATGCGGGGAAAAGTGATGGAAGGCAGACTGAAGGGGGGCAACCCCTGGGGGATCCCCCCAAAGGCGGTGCCGATGGTGACCACCCCCTGGGGATGAACCACCGTTTGAATGGCGGTGGCCGCCACCAGGGCCGCCAGCGGGCCGGGAATCCGCCTCAACCCCGCCACTTTGGGGGATAACAACACCAGGGCCAGGCTGAGTGCCGCCAAGCCGGTGGTGGCCGGATGAAACCGGGGCAGACTGTGGACCAGCGCGGGAAGTGTATCGTAGAAGTGCTTTCCTTCCACCGGGGGCAGGCCGAAAAAATCCTTCCATTGCCCCACCCAGATGATCACCCCGATGCCCGCCGTAAACCCCAAAATCACCGGGTCCGGAATAAATTTGATGATGGCCCCCATGCGGGCAAACCCCAGCAACACCAATATCACCCCGGCCATCAAGGTGGCCACCTGCAACCCATCCACTCCGTATTTGGCGGTGATCCCCGCCAAAATGACGATAAACGCTCCGGTAGGCCCCGCTATCTGATACCGGCTTCCCCCCAGGGTGGATACCGCCAGCCCGGCGATGATGGCCGTGTACAGTCCCTGTTCCGGTTTGGCCCCGGAGGCGATGGCGAACGCCATGGCCAGAGGCAAGGCCACCACCCCCACAATCACCCCGGAAACCAGATTGGGCAGCCAATGCTTTTTGCTCAGCAATCCGGCTTTCCAGGCTTCTTGAATGGCGGTCATGGGGCGGCTTCCTGCCGGGGGCTGGGGTTTCAGGTTGCGGGACTTGAAAGACAGTGAGGGGAACCTGCCCGTGTCAGGCCATTCTAACTGGGTTTATGGGAATTTTCCAACAAGATAAATGGGATAGATGGCGAGTGGTTGTGGGCGGGATGTGCATCCTCCGGGCGGCCCTCCTTGGATTTGCTCGCGGCCGCTGGCAATGATATACCCCAAAGAACAGGGGGGGCAATGCCCCGAGCCGGAATCAACACAAGCTTTCAACCCGTGAAAAAGGCTGTTTCCGCCTGACAGGGGCTGGTGCATAGAGCGAAATTGCGCCCAAAATCCGGGTTTTCACCCGGAACAGCCCCCGAAAAGGGGGAAAACAGCCCCCTGGAGGAGGGGAAACCATCTCCGCCCAGCTTAAATTGAGGTCGGCGGGAAGAAAATCCGGAATTCAAAGGGGTTATTCAGAGGTCTCAACAGACACATTTTTGGGTGCGCTGAATTCAG
>JAOUFO010000394.1 GCA_029858165.1 Deltaproteobacteria bacterium
CGGCCTGGGGGCGGTTGCCCATGATTGGTATGTGGAGGTGGGGTTCCGGCCCGGGGTGACGGACAATGTGGGGCGCACCGCCCAGGAAAGTGTGGAATACCGGCTGGGCCGCCCCCTGGCCCAGGGGTACCATGTTCATTCCGCCGCCGGGTATTTTATCCAGGGAGGGATGAGCCGGGAAGAGGTGGAAACCCTGGCCAAAGGGTGGCTGGCCAACGAACTGATTCAGCAAATCACCCTGTTGGAAGGCCGGGATGGCCTGGCAGCCCGCCGGGTGCTGTTTCATTTGCCGGTGGTGGCCCTGGGGGGAAAGGTGGGGGTGGAATCCATCCCCCTGGGGGAAGGGGTGGATTTGGAACGCCTTTCGGCCCAAAGGCTGCTGGCCTTGAGCCTGGAGGAAATGGGGGCCATCAAAGCCCATTACCAACTGCCGGAAGTGCGCCGGGCACGTCTGGCCGCCGGGTTGGGCCAGGACCCCACCGATGTGGAATTGGAAGTGCTGGCCCAAACCTGGAGCGAACACTGCAAACACAAAATCTTCAACGCCGAAATCACCCACACCCAGACGGACGGGCGGACGGAGGTGATCCGCTCCCTGTACAAAACCTTTATCCAGGGGACCACCGCGGAAATCCGCCGACGGCTGGGGGGGGATGACTGGCTGGTTTCGGTGTTTTCGGATAACGCCGGGGTGATCAGACTGAACCCGGATACCCATTTTGTGTACAAGGTGGAGACCCACAATTCTCCTTCGGCCCTGGACCCCTACGGCGGGGCGCTGACCGGCATTGTGGGGGTGAACCGGGACCCTTTCGGCACCGGCAGGGGGGCGGATTTGCTGTTTAACACCGATGTGTTCTGTTTTGCCTCACCGTTTTACGACAAGCCTTTGCCCGAAGGAGTGCTGGCCCCCCACCGGATTTATGACGGGGTGCGGCTGGGGGTGGAACATGGCGGCAACAAAATGGGGGTGCCCACCGTAAACGGGTCGGTCAGCTTTCATGAAGGGTACCTGGGCAAACCGTTGGTGTTTTGCGGCACGGGGGGGTTGCTGCCCGCCGCCATCGGAGAGCGGGGGGGGGAAATCAAATGGGTGAACCCCGGGGATGTGATGGTGATGACCGGCGGGCGCATCGGTGCCGACGGCATCCATGGGGCCACCTTCTCCTCCCTGGAACTCAGCGAAACCTCCCCCGTCACCGCCGTGCAGATCGGGGACCCCATCACCCAGAAAAAGATGTTTGATTTTCTGCTGGAGGCCCGCGAGGCGGGGTTGTACAACGCCATCACCGATAACGGCGCGGGGGGGCTTTCCTCCTCGGTGGGGGAAATGGCGGAACTCTCCGGCGGGGCGGAAATTCATCTGGACCGCGCCCCGGTCAAATACCCCGGTTTGCAGCCCTGGGAAATCCTGGTGTCTGAATCCCAGGAGCGGATGACCCTGGCTGTCCCCCCCGAAAAGCTGGAAGAACTGCTGGCCCTGGCCCGGCGGATGGATGTGGAGGCCACCCCCCTGGGAGTGTTTGATGATTCCGGGTTTTTAAGCGCCTATTATGAGGGTCGGCTGGCGGCCCGGTTGGATATGGCGTTTTTGCATGACGGGGTCCCCACCCTGCGCATGGAGGCCCGGTTAAACCCCCCGGTGGTTCTGCCCTCTGCGCCGCCCCCCCCAACCACCGGTGAGTTGGAGGGGGTGGTTTTGGCCCTGTTGGGACGGCTGAATGTGTGCAGCAAAGAAAGCATGATCCGCCAGTACGATCACGAGGTCAAAGGGGGATCGGTGGTCAAACCCCTGACCGGGGCGGCCAATGACGGTCCGTCGGACGCCGCCGTCATCCGCCCCCGGCTGGACCGCCCTGAAGGGCTGGTGATCTCCCATGGCATCTGTCCCCGGTACGCCCAACTGGATGCTTACCGGATGGCGGCCAACGCGGTGGACGAAGCGGTGCGCTCCATCATCGCTTCCGGCGGCAGTCTGGACCGCATCGCCGGATTGGATAACTTTTGCTGGTGTGATCCGCTCCCCTCCCCCACCAACCCGGATGCGCTCCACAAGGCGGCCCAACTGGTCCAGGCGGCCAAGGCCCTGGCCGATGTATGTCTGGCTTATGGGGTGCCGATGATTTCGGGCAAGGATTCCATGAAAAACGATACGGTGCGGGACGGCATCCGCATCTCCATCCCCCCCACCCTGTTGTTTTCCGCCGTGGGGGTGATGGCCGATTTTCGCCGGGCGGTGACCATGGATGTGAAGGCCCCCGGCGACAGGGTGTACCTGCT
>JAOUFO010000395.1 GCA_029858165.1 Deltaproteobacteria bacterium
AACCCCACCGGCCCGGCGGGCCATCCTACGACCTGATAGACGCCCTGCTGACCGCCATGGAGCAGGGGGGGCGGGTACGAGCCTTTGATATGGGGGATGGCTTCTTCGGCACCTGCGGTTCCCCCGAAAGTCTGGCCCAATTGGAGGCCGGGCTGGCCGCCGATGCCGGGCTGCGAACCCTTTGGGGGGGATAACCCCCGTCGGGAAAACTCCGGGTTTGGATGGACAAACCGCCATCCTTGTGGTATCGGGTAAATCATCACTCCAACGATTCAAACCATTTTCACATCAGGAAAACACATGCGCGTTCAGGCCCCGGCACCCCGGTTGGCAACGGTCCCCGCTCAGGATTTCCGGCGGATGTTGGTTCTTCCCCGCCGTCCCTTATTGGCCCTGGGTCTGGGTCTGGCCCTCACCGCCTGTTCCGCCGTGGGCGAACACCCCCAGCGCAACGTCCGCCCCCACCACACCCTTCCCCCCCATACCCGGCTGGACCATCAGGAGGCCCCTTCTGCCCCCGCAACCAACCACTGGTTCATAGAATACAGCCGGTCCGGCGGATTCGCCGGGGCCATGCAGTCCATCCGGCTGGATCATACCGGCTGGCTGGTGGCCGAGGACCACAAACGCAAAAAAAAGATAGAAAAGCAGGCAGACCCCCGTCAGGTTGGGGAAGCCGCCCGGCTGGTGGCCGCGCTCCCCATGAAGGAAACCCCGGATGACAACCAGCCCGCCCCAGGGCCGGGGGGGGCGGCTTCCGGCCCGTTGAAGATGGGCGGTCCAAACATTCCAGGCGGCCCTGGTGGTCCTGGTGGTCCTGGTGGTCCTGGCGGCCCCGGAAAAGGATGCAACGATTGTTTTCAAATAGACCTGACCGTGCGCCGGAATGGCAAAACAGCCCGGCTGACCGGACAACCGGAAACCGGGCTGCCGGATGCCAGCCCGGCCCTGGCCGAATTGCACGGCCTGATGGACAGCCTGTTGAAACAGGCCTTGGAACAGCCGAAATAGAAGAACCAAACGCAGACCGGAATCAAAGCAACCGGCACCGCGAACAACCACATCCAGCTTAGGAGCTTTCCATGGGGTTCAAACAAAGATTGGTATCCGGCGGCTTTAAAAACACCTTGTTGGCGGGTGCGGTTTTGGCTCTTTGTTTGGGGGCCGCCACCCGGCAGGTCCAGGCCCAAATGGCGCCTCATGAATTTCACCCCCCCAAAGCCGCCCCTGACATCCTGAGCCAACTGACCCAACTGCAAGGCCGGGGGGTCGCTGTGGCCGCCGACAAAGCCACCGGCTTTGCCCGGCTGATCGGCGTAGGCGCGCAAACACCCTTGGCCGCCCCCGGCATGGCGCCGGGTCTGCCCCCCCAAAGCAACGCCCGGATGGCCCTGGATACCTACGGCCCCCTGTTTGGGCTGACCAACCCCAGGGCCAACACCGCCCTGATGAAACAGGAGGTGGATGCGGACGGCCGGGCCATGGTGCGCTATCAGCAAACCCACAACGGGGTGCCGGTCATCGGCGGAGAATTGATTGTGAACCTGACCCCCGATGGAAAAATGACCTCCATCAACGGGGAGGTTTCCGCCGGACTGACCCTGGCCGCCACCCCCCGGATAACGCCGGATCAGGCCGCCGCCGCCGCCCTGGCCGGAACGGCCAAATGGAACAACGAACCCCAGGCCAACCTGCAAGCCTCGGTTCCGGTGCTTTCGGTGTACGACCCTCAACGGCTGGCCCCGGACACCTCCCCCCCGGTCCTGGTGTGGCGGGTGGAGGTGACCCACACCGGGCTGGCCCCCATCCGGGAACTGGTGCTGGTGGACGCTCTGCTGGGGGGGGTGCGGCTGCACTTCAATCAGGCGGCCGATGTCCGCAACCGGAACACCTATGATTTCGGCGGAGTCAGGGACACCAGCCCCTCCACTCTGCCGGGCACATTCCAATGCGGAGAAGCCGCCACAGGCTCCACCGGATGCACCAGCACGGCCATCCCGGATGCGGACAATGTGCATGCCTTTACCGCGGATACTTATGATTTCTACTGGAACACCCACGGGCGGGACAGCATGGACGGCCTGGGCATGACCCTGACCTCCACCACCCGCTATTGCACCTTTTCCACTTTATACGCCTGCCCCTATGCCAACGCCTATTGGAACGGCGCCCAGATGGTGTACGGAGCCGGGGTGGTGGCCGATGACATCACCGCCCATGAACTGACCCACGCTTTCACCAACAAAACCTCCAACCTGTTTTATTTTTACCAGTCGGGG
>JAOUFO010000052.1 GCA_029858165.1 Deltaproteobacteria bacterium
AGATATAGCTGTCTTTGTCTTCAGTTTTGGATACAGCCCGTGCGCCGACCACCGGGGGGGCCATTTTTTCCAGGTCATTGTTCATGGGGTCCATCTTGGGCAGCTTTAACTGATAGGGGGCCACCGGGTTGAACCGGACCACCAGCCCTTGGGCATCGGTGTTGGCCGGGGCGGTCAGCACCGTGCCTTCCCCCACCCCGATTTTTCCGTCCACAGTCCCTTCAACATCATAGCCGCGGTCGGCCTGCTCAATCACATTGGCTTCCCGGCCCAGCACCCCCGCCACCGAACTGGAAACAGAGAAGATAGGGTTGCTGCCGTATTCGTTATGGGTGACATTCAGTTTTTGGGTCGCCTCATCCACAGCCACGGTCACGTTCAAACCGCTGTCGCGCACTTTTTCCTGGAGGTTCTGGGCAATGATTTTGCGCACATCCGCCATCACATGCTCGGAATTGAATTCCAGCGGGTTGCGCCGCAGGTTGTCCAACATGTCCTTGATCACCTTGCCGTCCGACAGGTTGTCCAGGGACCAGGTGGCGTTGCGGCCTCCCTCAGAAATAATCAGCTGAAACCCCTGGGTCATGTCGGCGATGGTGACGGTCCGTTCGGCACTTTTGTGGGCCTTGGTGGAGGCACGGGTGATGTTCACCCGGTACCCTTCCGCCGGGGAGGGCTTGGTGTTGGCCGCCGCCGCCAAAAATGCCATCCCATCCCCCACCGCCACCCCGTTGGCCCCGTTGGACCCATCCAGCAACACCCGGGTGCCAAACTGACTGGTGCGGGCAATGCGGTCTATGGTGGCCAGGGCGTTTTCAATCTCCCCCTGGTCGGCGGCCAGCATTTTGTCATCATTGGCCCCTTCGTTGGCGGCGTGAATGCTCAATTGCCGCATGGAAATCAAAAGCTGGTTCACCTCGGTCAAGGCCGCCTCGGCGGTTTGAATCATGGAAATGGAGGACTCAGAGTTCTGGATGGCCTGATTGATGGAGGCCACCTGCCCCCGCATCTGCTCCGAAATCACCAGGGTGGCGGGGCCGTCGGAGGCCTTGTTCACCTTTTGGCCGGAAGACAGCTTTTCCAGGCTGCTGCTCATTTCCCCGTCGGTGGTGTTCAGGTTGCGCAGGGCGTTGATGGCCGAAATGTTGTGGTTGATTCGCAGTGTCATTGCAAAGTCTCCCTGGGTTTCTTGGTCAATGGGTGTTTGCGTTTGGGGCCTGAGGCCCGGATTCCGGTTTGCCCCCAAGCGGCCTTCCTGGCCGGCTACCCATCCCTGGGCCTGGTGGGGCGTTCAATTTGTATATCGGCGGATGAAGCTGCACCTTGAATCAGAAAATCAAAAAAAACGGGGGAGGCAAACCCCCCAAAGAAAAAACGACCCCTCTCCTGTGGCAGGAGGTTTTGTCGGGCAAAAAAAAATCCCCCCAAGGCAACCTTTGCCATGGGGGGATTCACCTCGGGGTTCCTGTCCAAGCAGTTAGCACCGGCACGGGCTCTTACCCAACCATCACTTTTCGTTCTTCTTTTCTTTCCAGATAGTCCACCAGATTGGTCAAAAACCGTTTGTTTTCTTTGGTTTTGTCAAACCTGATTTCGCACCCCACCGCCAGCCCTTTGTGAACCCTTGGAATCAGTTCATCCAGGTCCAGCCTGAATTTGCTGGCCACCAGTTTGGCCGGAGCCACCGATATTCCGATGGGAAACATGGACAGCCCGGCTTGAAACAGCACCCGGAATTTCAGCCCGTTATCGGAAAGGTCTATCACCGGGAATTTGTCGTTCAGGTTCACCACATGCAGATGAATGTTGGAAAAACGGGAGGTATCCACCCGCACGGCATCCCGGTGGGAGGATTCAAACTGAGTGGGAAGAGAGCAGACAAAGGCCCCGCCGCCGGATTTTAAATTCACATGGGGGGAGGAGACGACCAGACGGATTTCCTGGTGGGTGCCGGGGACGGTCAGCCGTACATGGCATTCCCGGGTGAGGTTTTCGCCCAAACCTTCAGGTTTGGCCATCATGATCACCCCGTTTTTCACCGATAGGACGGAATGAAAATGAAGCTTTTTTTCCTCAAATTCCACCTGGATGGCCGTCCGGTTGTTGGCCAGACGGGTTAAAACCTGATTGATATCCGTTTCCGGCTGGGTTTCCGGTGCGGGTCTGAAAAAAGATTTGAGTCCCATAACGCAACCCCCTGTCTTGATCAACCCGGCATCGGATTGAATCACCTCCGTGGAGGATGCAGCCAGAGATTGTGTGAGGCGGGATGGCCCAACCCATTTAGCGCTTTCCCACCCATCAGGCTGACGCCGAGTTTTGATTGTGGGTTGAAAACATTTTTGGTGAAGGTGCTACCCTTTTTCCTGATTTATGGTAGCACAAAACGGCTTTTCAAAGACAACCGAAAAATCCATCCCCCTGGGCGGTTGCCTTTGTATCAGCTGCGGGAAACCTTCCCATGGAGGGATCAGGGTGTTCAGCCGCTGGATTCGGAGCTGGTTTGGTACATTTTGGAATCCGCCGTCATTTCCATCCGGCGGATCACTTTATCAAACATGCCGCTGCCGTTATTATCCAGTTCCAGTTCCATCCCCACCGAACGGCCTTTGTACACCCGCGGAACCGCCTTTACCAGGGGGATGATGTTGCCCTTGATGTTGATTTGCGCCTCAGAAAGCTGTTTTCCCAGGGGAAAAACGGATTTGAGGTCCCCCATGGGCACCTGCACCTTCACCCCGGATTGGGATATATCCATGATGCGGTATTCATCATGTCCGGGTCCCGCCTCCAGGGTGACGCCCATCAGGTGGCTGGTGTCAAACCGGGTGGAATACCTCCCCTGGGCGGTAAACTGGATGGGGTATTTGCACAAAAAGACCGCCCCGCCGTTGTTCAGGTTCACATGGGAATGAACCACCTCCAATCGGACCTCCCGGTTTTTAAGGTCCGTCAACCGGAACCGCAGAAAGGTGCCCTTGGTAATCTGCTCATTCAGGCCGTTGGGTTTGGCCACCACCAGCATTCCCTCCCGGGAGGAAACCACCGTCCTGAAATTGATGTAGCTGTTTTCCAACTCCATCCGAATGGGGGTCTTAAAGGTTTCCAGTCTGCGGATGGCCTGGGCGATGGCCATTTTTTCCGCCTTATTGTCCCGTTTAAAAAGGTTCAGCAGGTCTGTCATTTGATCTCCATGACTTTGTTAATCCAAATAACGCAATTCGTCATTTTTTATGGGCGAGACCTCAGCAAACCTCGTTTTCTCCCAACCCCCTGCTTCCTGTGGATTCCCCTTCCATGGGGCTTCCAGCAAGTTTCAATTTAACTATGTCAAACCCTGCAAAAAGCCACAATGGGGATCACAAAAACCTTACAATTTTCCACGATTCCTCCATATTTTTTTCAGGGGTTTGCCATTTTTAACGCCCGTAATAAAAAGGGGTCCCGCAATTGCCTTCCCCCGGGCCAAAAAACAGCAGGGCCCGTGGCTGGGTTGAACCACTTGAGATAAGGGATGAGCAGAAACAGTAAAGAACAGGGTGGTAAAGGGGTTTTTTCGGGGGAATTTGGGCGGGGTTCACCGCCTTTCTTTTTGGGGGCCTGTCCAGCGGTTAGCACCGGCATGCGGCCAAAAGGCCGCCTTGGGCCGGGCTAACCGCCTTTCTTTTGTGTCCAGCACCAGCACAGCCCTGCGTTGTGTCGCCTGTCGGCTCCAAACGCCGATGGCTGGCTGGTGCCTTTCTTTTGCGTCCTGTCCAGCACCAGCACAGCCCTGCGTTGTGTCGCCTGTCGGCTCCAAACGCCGATGGCTGGCTGGTGCCTTTCTTTTTGGGGGTTAGATCAACCCGGCCTCTTTGAGGGTGCGGTAGGCGCCGTAGCGGTCCAACTTGCGCAATCCTTTGGCGCAAAGCTTTACCATCACATACCGTTTCAACTCCGGTACAAAAATCCGCCGCTTTTGCAGGTTTGGTTGTTGAACGTGGTGGGTTTTGATATTTGAATGAGAAACCCGGTTGCCGTTCAACCCTTTTTTCTTGGTGATATCGCAAATTCTGGACATGTTGGGTGTACCGTTGTGGAAGGTAAGTGGTTTGGTTTGATGGCAAACATAAAATCTAGGGTTTCCGGTGGGATATGTCAATATAAAACCTGAATCCCGCCGGATGGCCGGAAATTCCAGCGGAAAGGTATATTGGTCTAAATTTGACAGATATACGCCCCCCGGCTAAACTGAAGGTAAGAAACAAACCCCGCCGATTTTTTTTGAACGGGGCCCCTCTCCGCACATCACTCCGGGGTCAGGGGCTCCCCCCCTTGGCTGTGATCCGATATTCAGGTTATAGATAAGGCAAAACCTTTTTCCAGTGGAGGTCCCCTTGATGAGCCATCCCGACAAACAGACTGCGGAAATCACCCTTTCCCGCCAGGCGGAGGATGCCGCGGCAGGGGGGAATGTGCCGCCGGAAGGAGAAAACGCCCCGACAGAATCTGAGGAGAACCCATCCGCCCGGTTGACCCCGGACTTTTTTCTCAGCCGCCGCCGGACGGGAGAGATGGTGTATGTATTTGACCTGCGGGACCCGGAAACCTACGTTGGGGACCATTTGGCGGGGGCTTTCAACCTGCCCTTTGAGTATTTGTCTGACAGCCTGTACCGATTGCCTTTCAACGGCTCCATTTTGCTTTACGATGGGGGAGAGGGCACTGCCCGGCAGGCGGCCGCCACCTTGGAGGAAAACGGATTTTCCGATTTCTTTTATGTGGAGGAGGGATTGGAGGCCCTCAAACAGACCTTGGATGAATCCCCCGATGAAATCCATTATGAAAAGCTGTCTGCACAAGAGCGGGTGGCCGCCATTGAACGGGTGCTGGACCAGCGGGTGAGGGGGTTTTTGGCCAAAGACGGCGGAGGGCTGGAGGTGCGCGGCGTGGAAGAAGACCGGGTGCTGGTGGCTTACCAGGGGGCCTGCGGCAGCTGCTCCTCCTCCACCGCGGGAACCCTGCGGTTTATTGAAAGCTCCCTGACGGTGGCACTGAACCATCCCATTCAGGTGATTCCCCAGGATGACCCCACCCCGGCGTTGTAACCGTGGCCCACACCTACAAAATCACCTTTCTCCCCGCCGGTAAAACGGTGGATGCCGCCCCGCCGGATCACCCGGAGGGAGGAATCCATCACGAAGGAAAACCCGGATCCATTCTGGATGTGGGGGACCGCCACGGGGTGGCCATTGATCATTCCTGCGGAGGGTTTGCCGCCTGTTCCACCTGTCATGTGTATGTGGTGCAGGGGCTGGAAAGCTGCACCCCGGCCCAGGAGGATGAAGAGGACATGCTGGATACCGCGCCGGGCCTCAAGCCCAACTCCCGTTTGGCCTGTCAGTGTGTGCCGGACGGCTCCCGGGATGTGGTGGTGGAAATCCCCGCCCTCAACCGCAATCTGGTAGGCGAAAGAAAGTGATTCGGGCTTCCGCCGCCTTTCTTTTTGGGGTCCTGTCCAGCACCAGAACCGCAAAAGCGGCCTCACCCCGCCCGCCTGCGGCGGTCCGCCCCTCTCCCGAAGGCGAGGGGCAACCCTCAACATTTTAATTGAATCAACAAACTGCCAAACCCCATCAACCACAAGCCAATCTACCTCTACCCCATCCCCCCGGCACGCCTTTTCCCCTCGCCCCCAGGAGAGGGGGTGGCGCAGAATGCGCCGGGGGTGAGGCCGCTTTTGGCCGGGCTTCCGCCGCCTTTCTTTTTGGCTCTACTATTTGGGGGGAATTTCTCCAAGCCATTATTCCCATTGGGTATGGAAGGTCCCCGGCTTGTCGGTGCGCTGATAGGTGTGGGCGCCGAACAGGTCCCGTTGGGCCTGGACCAGATTGGCGGGCAGCCTTTCGGCCCGGTAGGAATCATAATAGGCCAGGGAGGATCCCATGGCGGGCAGCGGCACCCCATGGGCGGCCCCCGCCGCCACCACCTTGCGCCAGGCCGCGGATTTTTCTCCCAGGGTTTTGGCGAACACCGGGTCCACCAGCAGGTTGGGCAAATCAGGCCGGGTTTCAAATGCCCGCTGAATATCCCCCAAAAACTGAGCCCGGATGATGCACCCCCCTTTCCAGATGCGGGCAATGGCCCCCAGGGGCAAATCCCAGTTGTTTTCTTTGCCTGCCTTGGCCAGCAGAGCCATCCCCTGGGCATAGCTGACTGTTTTGGCGCAATACAACCCATCGGCCACCGCGTTGACCCATTCCTCCCGCGGTGCCCCTTTGAGGGGGGCAGGGGGGGGCGGGGCATGGTGGGCCAGCAATGGGGCCGCCGCCAGCCGTTCCTCCCGGATGGAGGATAGCAGCCTGCCGTCCACCGCCGCGTGAATGGTGGGGACCGCAACCCCGTAGTTGGCCGCCTCCTGGACGGTCCAGGTGCCGGTGCCTTTCATGGCGGCGGAATCCAGAATCAAATCCACCAGATGGTTTTTTCCTTCCTTTTGCCCCAAAATTCTGGCGGTGATTTCAATCAAAAACGATTCCAATTCCCCCGTGTTCCAGCGGGCAAACACCTGGGCCAGCTCCGGGTTGGTCAGCCCGCCCACCCGGCGCAACAAATCATAGGCTTCGGATATCAACTGCATATCGCCGTATTCAATGCCGTTGTGGACCATTTTCACAAAATGGCCTGCCCCTCCCGGACCGATGTAGGTCACGCAGGGGCCGTCGGCCACCTGGGCGGCGATTTTGGTCAGCAACGGGGCCAGGGCATCGTAGCCGGAGCGGGGGCCGCCCGGCATCATGCTGGGGCCGTTCAATGCCCCCTCCTCTCCCCCGGATATCCCCATCCCGGTAAAGTGCAACCCTTTGGCCCCCATTTCGGTTTCACGGCGGGCGGTGTCCCGGTAAAAGGAGTTCCCCCCTTCCACAATCACATCTCCCGGTTCAAACACCCGGCTCAGTTCAGCCAACACCGAATCCACCGGCTTCCCCGCCGGAACCAGCACCACCACTTTGCGGGGCCGCTCCAGCTTTTGGGCCAGATCGGCAAACGAATCCGCCCCCACAATCTGTTTGCCTTTGGCCGGTCCGGCCAGAAATTTTTCCACCATCTGGGGGTTGATATCAAATCCCACCCCGGAAAATCCGTTCCGTTCCAGGTTCAACAGCAGGTTCGCCCCCATAACCCCCAGACCCACCATGCCCATTTTGTATTGTCCCATGGAATGCTCCTTGTTTGTTGAAAAGGTGGATTCAACTGCTTGGGGTTTTTTCCCCAGCCCTGCAAGGGAACCGGGTTCCCTGGGCTTTGTTGGTGCTTTCTGCAAAACCTTTAAAATAGGGGCGCAAGGCGGCGGCCCTGCCGCTGTTTTTTTATTTGGGGGCGGCGGCCCGGTCCACAAACAAATGGACCCCCGGCCCCTGGGGCGGGGGGGGCAGCCCCGCCTCCGGCCTCAGCAAACGCTGGCAGGGAAGGGTATCGGGTTGATACGGCCCTTCCAAAATGGCCCGCAACACCGGGGCTTTGGCCTCTCCCACCGCCAGAAAGGCCACATGGCGGGCGGCGGCCAACAGGGGAAAGGTCAGGGTAAGCCGTGCCGTTTTGCCGTCCGGGGCCAGGGTATCCACCACCCAGCGGGAGGTTTCGTTCAGGGCGGGTCGTCCGGGAAACAGGCTGGCGGTGTGGCCGTCGGGGCCGATTCCCAGCAGGGCCGCATCCAGTCTGCCGGTCTCCCCCAACAGCCGGTGCAATTGATCCTGATAATCCAGGGCGGCCTGGGGCGGGGGGGCCTCTCCCATCATCCGGTGAATCCGGGGGGGGGAGGCCAGGGCTTCCAGCAGATTGCGGGTTGCCATCCCGGCGTTGGAATCGGGGTGGTCCGGGGGAACGCACCGTTCATCGCCGAACACCAGCTCCACCCTGGGCCAATCCAGGCGGCTTTCCGCGGCCCACAACCGGTATAAGGCGGCGGGGGTGGACCCCCCGGCCAGGGAAATCACCACCCTGGGTCGGCTGGCCAGTGCCTCGGCCCCCCAGCGGTCCAGGTGTTCCATGGCCTGGCGGGCCGCCCCCGGGGCGTCTTCGGCCACATGCACCACCGGGGTCAACTGTTCCATGTTTCCTCTTGCACCAGTTTGGCCGCCAAGGCCAGCACTGCCGGATACAGGGGGTCCATCCCATGGCCCCCCAAGGCCGCGGCCACAAGCTCCGGGTCGTTCCATCCCAACAAGGCCACTTTCTTCAAAGGGTGTTCCGGACCTTGCAATTCCACATGCAGGCCATCCACCTGCCTTAAGGTAAACACCTGGTCTTCCGCCTTGATTTCCACCCAGGCCAGGCCGTCTGCCCCACCCTCCCCATCCGATATGGTGAAACGGGCATCCAGGGTGGTTTGGGGGGTTTTGGCTTTCCAACGGGATTCCGCGGCCCCGCCTCCCATGCTGTCCACCCCTTTGACCGAAACCACCCCCAGCCGGTCCAGCAACCATCCCAAAAACAAATAGCCGGAATTTCGGTTTTGGGCAGTGGCGGCGATGGAAATGGTTTGGACGTTTTTCAGGCAATCCGCCCGGGCCGGTTTGTCAAACAGCCCGGCCAGCAGATAGCGCAAGGGGGTTAGGCGCAGCCAGCCCAGATCCACCATGGAGGCATGGGTGAATTGTTCCAGGTCGTTGGCTTCCACCAAATGATGGCCCTGCTTGGCGGTTTGGGTGTCTATCACCACCCGGTCGCTCATTTCTATCAATTGTTTCAGCAGCCGTCCTTTTTTGGGCAAGGAACCCAGCCACAGCAGGGAAACCGGAATATCGGCCACCAACAAGGCTCGGACCATGGCGGGAAAGTGTGCATGACCCGCCTCGCCGTAGGCGTTAATGGAAATCTCTTCGCTGAATATCTGCCCTCCCTCCCCCATCTGACGCCATTTGGAGGCCACCCAGGCTTCCACTTCCCGCTGGTCCGGTTCTGTCCGGCCCGGCAGGGCCTCCAGCCGGATCACCCGGCAGGGAACCGTCGGGGTCACCTGGTCCAGCAGCAGACTTAACGGGTCGTCCCGCAGCCCCAGCAGGTTGGTTTCTGCCGTTTGGGGAATATCGTCATCATCGTACACCACCATATTCCACAGGCAGGCACGGGATACCCCCTGGGAATTTTCCTTGGCCGCCTTGCGCCATTGGGCATCCAATTCTTCCTCCACCCTGGATAAATTCACCGGAGCACCGGCACCGAAGGTCAACCAGGGGGCAGGCTTTGCTCCTTCCGCTTTTTTGGGTTTCATGGGCGCCTCCACGGGTTGTCAGGCCCCAAAAGTTCCTCGGCTTCCGGCGGCCCCCAATCTCCGGATTCATACTGGGGAATCTGCCGTTTGTTCTGGGCCGCCCAGGCCCGGTGAATGGCGGAGATAAACCCCCAGGAGGTTTCGGTTTCATCATCCCGGGTG
>JAOUFO010000397.1 GCA_029858165.1 Deltaproteobacteria bacterium
CCCGCCGTGATCGGGATAACCCGGCTCGGAGCAGCCGGTGCAGGCCCCCCCCGCACCCACACACCAGGATTCCCCCCCGTTCCATTTGTGGCTGGCGCAACTGTTGTGAGTGACCGGCCCCTTGCAACCCAGTTGGAGCAGACACCCCTTTTGGCCCCATTCTCCGGCAAACACCCCGTTTTCAAGCATCGCCCGGTTTTCGCATTTGGCGCACACCAGTTCCCCGTAAAACAGGGTGGGACGTCGAAAGGCATCCAGCCGGGGAAATCCGATCAGGTCCAGGTGGCCCAAGGTGCCCACCAGATGGTGGGGGGGCACCGGAATCCCCGGCAGGTTGATGATGGGAGTGCTTTGGTCCCGGCAGATTTTCTGAAAATCGTTTACTGTGGCGGAGGGGGTGACCATTCCCCCATAGCAGACATCCGTCCCCAAAAATATGGCGGCTTTGGCTTGGGTCAACGCCTGGAGCAATCCTTTGCCCTCCTCTGATTTCATTCTTTCCGGGGAGGGAATGGCCTCTATCACCAGGATGGGGGCGGAAATTGATTTTTCGTAGGAGAACCCCGAATCAGAGGGGGCGAGGGTTTCGTATTGGCGCAGGTTCCAGTGCGAACTGACCAATTCCAAAAAGGAAGGGAGCCTTTGGCCCAGCTGAGCCAGGAAGTTGTTGTGGTCCGCCCCCTGGCTTACCCACAAAATGGGGGTTTGAGGGGTTTGGGCCGCCAAGGCTTCTGTCATCCGCCCCAGAGCGGATAACCACAGCCCGCTGGTGGCGGCGGCAGTGGTCCATTTTAGCATTTCTCTGCGGGTGATTTTCATGGATCGAGGCCTCTGCATAACTCGTTTTTTCCCATCCCCCTGCCCCCTTCCCATAGGGAAGGGGGGTTCTGATTGGAGGCCTGCGGCCCCCAAGGAAAGGCACCAGCCAGCCTGCGGCGTTTGGAGCCGACAGGGGGCACAACGCAGGGCTGTGCTGGTGCTGGACAGGAACCCCAAACCCCCGCTTTTTTATCAAAACAGAAGCTTTTGGCAGTTGTGCAGAGGTCTTGGATCCTATATAGGCAGGCCCCAAGGGCTGCGATGAAGGGTTCTTCCCCCAAACACAACATGGATTCTCAACAATCCATAAAAACCCTCTTTGGCTCTCCCCGCAATGTTTTTTTTCATTCCATCCAATCCATCACCGGTTCCCAAGATTCAACAGGGACTGATTTCCCCCCTGGAACCCTTCCCCGCCAGCCAAACCACAGAGAGCGGCCCGGTAAATACAATTTTTTGCCTTCCGCATTGACAACTTAATTTATTTTGTGCGAGGTTGTATCTGAGGGAACAAAACACCCCCCCCCTTGGGAAACAAAGCAGCCATTGAAGAACCCCCGGACAGGGTCCAGGGAACATCGTTCCCTGGTGGGGATTGGGGCAAAGCCCCAAAACCAGTCTTGCGTTTTGGTTTAACCCGGATACCTTTCACCACCCATCCAAGGACGGAGATGCCCATGAACACCCTTTCCGATATTTTAAAAGCCCGGGTTCAATCTTTGGGGTTTGATGACATCAAGGATTGCGCCCGGGAACTGGATATTCCCTACGAATTGTTCCGCAAGGTGATCTCCGACGGCCACATCCCGAAGGATAAAACCCTGCTGTTTTATGCTGAAAAGCTGAAACTGGAACCCTCCCAGTTGATTTCAACCGCCTATCATCAAAAAGCGCCGCAACCCATGCGCCATTTGTTTGAGCCGCGTGCCCCCATCCCCAAAAGCGCCCCGCCCACCCGGCTGGCCCCGGTGTTGGGCAAGGCTGCCTGCGGCCCCTGGCTGGCCTCCTATGAGGGGGAGCCGGATGGCTATGAGCCGGTGGAATCCGCCGGGCCGGATGCCTTTTTTGTGGTGGCGGAGGGTGAATCCATGGTGGGGGCCAACATCCCCCCGGGGGCCTTGTTGCTGATCTCCCCTTCCTCTGCCGTTCACAACGGGAATGTGGTGTTGGCCAAGCGGGGAGAGGAAGAATACACGGTGAAAACGTATTACAAGCAGGCGGAGGGGACCACCATTTTGCAACCCATGAACCCGGCCTTTGAACCGATTGTGGTCCCTTCCAGGGAGCCTCTGGAGGTGATGCGTATTTCGGAAATCCGCATCAAGCTTTAACCGGTCAGGCAAAAGGAGGCTCCCGCAATCCCCATCCATTCCATCGCAGGAAAAAGAACCTCCCTCCCCTTGAACCCGCCCCGGCTTTGCTGATAGATTTTATTCTTCAAAG
>JAOUFO010000396.1 GCA_029858165.1 Deltaproteobacteria bacterium
TTCCCCCTGGGTCATCCCCATTTTTTCCCCCAGGATAACAGCGGCCTGGGCGGCATATTGGGCGGAATCCCCCACCAGGTCCCCCCGAATGATATAGGTGGTCTTTCCCAGGGTGAACCGGCACCCCCCTTCCGGGTCCGGTCGCAACAAACCACGCCCCATGGCCATGGGCATTCCCCCGGCCCCGGCCCACAGGGGGGCCAGCAGGGGGTCATCCCGGCTGATCACCATGTTTTCCGGCGGCAACCCCCGGGCAAGAGCCAGGGCCTCCGCGGTAAGCAGATCATTTTCTCCGGGGTCCTGCCCATCCTGGAAAAAATTGGTGATGACCGCCCAGTGAGGATGAACGGTTTGAAGCAAAACAGCCATATCCCCCGGCTGACGGACACCCAGTTCCAGCACCAGAATGTCGGGCCGCTCCCGCCCCCACAGGGCGGTCCGGGTGGCATCGGTCAGGGTTCGGGCGATAGAAACCATGGAGCGGGGGTTGATTTCCAGCCCCAACACCGCCAGGGGCAGCCCTATTTCGGTGTTGTAAGAGCGGGGATTGGCCCTCACCCTGTATTTTTGCCGCAACAAACCGGAAATCATCCGTTTCAAAACGGTTTTGCCCTGGTTTCCCGCGATGGCGATGATGATGGGCTTTTTGCGCCTCAGATAGATTTTGGCCAACCGATTGAGGTATCCCACCGCCATCCGGCGTCCCCAACGGCGCAGCCTCCCCCCCCGCCCATCGGCGGAACCGGGGGTCTGCCGGGGCGCGGCGGGGTTGGGTTCCGCGGAGATGGGGAAGACTGCGGTCCCCCCGGAGCTTTTTTTGCGTGGTTGAAAATACTGCTCCATCCGGTTGAACGCTTCCACCAAATCGGCCTCCTCCCGGCCGAAAGAAATCCTTAAGTGGGATTCTCCGGTGGGGCCAAACCCGATGCCCGGCACCAGAGCCACCCCGGCTTTTTCCAGCAGGTCAAAGGCCAGCCGCCGGGAATCATGGGAAAGGGCCACCGTGTCTTTTATCCGGGGAAACACAAAATAGGCCCCCATGGGCTTCTGGTAATCAAATATGCGGGAAAGGCCGTCCAGCCGCCGCAGGGCCAGGTCCCGCCGAACCCGGTAGGCGGCGTGGAATTTTTGGATGTCCGGCTGGGCCAGCTCCAGGGCGGCCATGGCCGCATATTGCGAAACCACCGGGGCACAGGTCACCAAAGAATCGTGAACTTTCAAAATGTCGTCGGCCAGTTCCCGGTGGGTGTGCAGATAGCCCACCCGCCAGCCGGTCATGGCATAGGCCTTGGAAAACGAAAACACCCGCACCACCCGCCGCCGGAAGGAATCCACCTGGGCCGGGGTAAAGTACGGCTCGGATGTGTACAGAAAATCCTTGTACACCTCATCGGTCAGGATCATCAGACCGTGGCGCTCGGCCAGGTCCATCAGTTTCAGGGATTCCTCCCTGGAATAAAGGGTGCCGGTGGGATTGTTGGGGTTGCAGTAAAAAATCGCCCGGGTGCGGGGGGTAATCCGCTTTTGAATGGCCCGGATATCCAGGTCAAAGTTGTTTTCCTCATTCAACGGGGCAAACACCGGCACCGCCCCCGCCATGCGGATCACCTGCTGGTAACTGGCATAAGTGGGAGAAGGGATAATCACCTCATCCCCCGGTCCGGTTATGGTCATCAGGGTGGCGGCAATGGCCTCTATGGACCCCGCCGTGATGATGATTTCCCCGTCCGGGTCGTATCGCATTCCTTCGGCCCGCAGGGATTCCGCCACCGCCTCCCGCAATTGGGGCAAACCCGGAGCCAGGGAATACCGCGCCACCCGCCCCTGGTCCATCTGCTCCTTCACCGCCTCCTTGATGGCCCGCGGGGTGTCAAAACTGGGAATCCCCTGGGCCAGAGAAACCGCGCCGGGAACCCTGGCCGCGGCCAGTTCTATCTCCTTGATCGGGGATAACTGAAGCTCTTTTCGGGAATCATTCAAATCGGAACCCTTGATGATTTTTTACACGTTTTAAGGCCTTGGCCTGTTTTAAAAACCCGCAAAACAGCCCTCTCCCCCCACCCTTCGGGCGCCCCCTGGAATGCTGTCCAGCACCAGCACCGGCCTCCGCTTGTCGGCTCGCGCCTCCATGCGGCGTTAGCCGGGCTGGTTGCACTTCTTTTGCGTCCTTGTCCGGCAAACAGCACCGGCCTCCGCCTGTCGGCTCCGCCTCCATGCGGCGTAGCCGGGCTGGTTGCACTTCTTTTGCGTCCTTGTCCGGCC
>JAOUFO010000398.1 GCA_029858165.1 Deltaproteobacteria bacterium
GGTGGGGGATTCCCCCTTCACTCCCCCTGGCGGTTGATGAGGGCCGCGGCGTACCCGGCCCCGAACCCGTTGTCAATGTTGACCACCACCACCCCCGGCGCGCAGGAATTGAGCATGGCGAGCAATGCGGCCAGCCCCCCCATGGAGGCCCCGTAGCCCACGGATGTGGGGCAGGCGATGACGGGTGCGGCCAGCAGCCCCCCGATGACGCTGGGGAGTGCGCCTTCCATCCCGGCGACGGCCACCACCGCCCTGGCCTGACGCAGACTTGGCAGGGCATCGGCCAGCCGGTGCAGCCCGGCCACCCCCACATCGGCGGTCAGTTCCACTTTGGCCCCCAACATGCGTGCGGTGAGGGCGGCTTCCAGGGCCACGGGCAGGTCGGCGGTTCCGGCGGCGGCCACGGCCACCAGCCCGCATCCGGTGTTTTGGGGGGGCAGCCCCCAGGTGAGGGTTTTGGCCAGGGTGTGGTGTTCCCCGCCGGGGGCGGCGGTGAGTGCGGCGGCGGCCTGGGTGGCATCGGCCCGGGTGACCAGCAGTTGGGGATGGGCTTTCAGGTGGGTTTGGCAGATGGCGGCCAGTTGGTCCGGGGTTTTGCCCTGGGCAAACACCACTTCGGGAAATCCAAGCCGTTCGGCCCGCTGATGGTCCAGCCGGGCGAATTCCAGGGGTTCAAAGGTGTGGCGGTCGGCCTGGGCCAGGGCCTGGTCCAGGGTCATTTCCCCGGTGTGCAGGGAGGTCAACAGGCGGATGAACTGCTCACGGGTCATGGGGTTCCGGCGGGCGGGTTTGCGGCGGGGGCGGCTTCTGGCCCGGCTTTCTTTTGGGGGCAAGCCCCAGCCAGCAGGACTGCCGGGGGGCAGACGGCAAAAAGGCCCTCTCTCGGGGGCCGGGGGCTACCCCAAATGCTTTTTCAGCAGATCGTTGACAATGGCCGGGTTGGCCTGACCTTTGGTTTCCTTCATCACCTGGCCCACAAAAAAGCCGAACACTTTGTCTTTTCCGGCGCGGAACTGGGCCGCCTGGTCCGGGTTGGCTGCCACGATTTTGGCCACCACGGTTTCCAGCGCCCCCACATCGGATAGCTGCGCCAGCCCTTTTTCTTTGACGATTGAGGCAGGCTCGCCGCCGGTTTGGGTCATGGCGTCAAACACCTCCTTGGATTGCTTGCTGGAGATGGTTCCGTCGGTGACCAGTTGGATCAGGGCGGCCAGTTGGACCGGGGTAAACTTCAGGTCGGCCATGGAGGATTTCTCCTCGTTGAGTTTGGCCGTCAGGTCCACGGTGATGCGGTTGCAGGCGGCCTTGGCATCCGCCCCGGCAGCCACCACCGCTTCAAAGAAATCGGCCATGGCCTGGTCCACCACCAGCACCCCGGCGTCATAGGCGGAAAGGCTGTATTGCTGGATGAACCGGGCGGCTTTTTCATCAGGAAGCTCCGGCAGGGATGCCCTTACGCTGGCGATCCATTCGTCGGATACCATCACCACCGGCAGGTCCGGGTCCGGGAAATACCGGTAGTCGTTGGCTTCCTCCTTGGACCGCATGGCAAAGGTGGTTTTGGTCATGGGGTCCCACAGCCGGGTTTCCTGGACGATGCGTTTGCCATCCAGCAATTCCTCCCGCTGGCGGGCCATTTCGTAGATGATGGCATCCCGCACAAACCGAAAGGAGTTCAGGTTTTTGGTTTCGGTGCGGGTGCCGAATTCTTTTTGTCCTTTGGGCTTCAGGGACACATTGGCATCACAGCGCAGGTTTCCTTTTTCCATATCGCCGCGGCTGACCCCGATATAAGTGACCAGGGTGTGGATTTTTTCCATGTAGGCTTTGGCTTCTTCGGGGGTGGTGATATCCGGCTCGCTGACGATTTCCAGCAGGGGCACCCCGGCCCGGTTGAGGTCCACATAGCTGGCGTTGGGGTCTTCTCCCTCATGGACCAGTTTGCCCGCGTCTTCTTCCATGTGGATGCGGGTGATGCCGATCCGTTTGGTTTTCCCCTCCACCTCAATCTCCACCCAGCCGTTTTCGCAGATGGGCCGGTCGTACTGGGAAATCTGGTAGGCCTTGGGCAGGTCCGGGTAAAAGTAGTTTTTGCGGGCAAACTGGCTGTCCTGGCGGATGGCGCATCGGGTGGCCAGCCCCAGGGCAATGGCAAATTCCACCGCCTGCCGGTTGGTGACGGGCAACACCCCCGGCAGACCCATGCATACCGGGCAGGTGTTGGCGTTGGGGGGGGCGGCGAATTCCGTGGAGCA
>JAOUFO010000399.1 GCA_029858165.1 Deltaproteobacteria bacterium
AGGAATTCGTTTATTTTCTGGGAGGCTTCCGCCACTTTGCGTTCCGCCAGCAGCCGTTGGATTCTCAGCAACCGGATTTTGGGATAATCGGGATTGATTTTTTCGGCGGAATCCAGGGCCAGATTGCCTTGGACCACCTCGTTCAACCGGTAAAGGATCACCGCTTTCCAGTACATGGCTTTCAGATTGTCTGGTTCCTGGACCAGGGACCGGTTTAGATATTGAAGCGCCCCGGCAAAATCCCCCTCTTGAATCAGCCCCCGACTGACCGCCAGCAGAACCAGGGGGTGGTCCGGCTGTTTTTCCAAAAGCTGTTGAAGAATTTTTCCGGCCGCCCGGTACTGCCCCTGGCTTTTCAGAATTTCCACCCGGATCAACAAGTCCTCTGTTTCCAGTTCCACATTGGATTCCAGGCTTTTTAACACTTCCAGGGCTTTTTCCCATTCCTGACGCTGGTAATGGACATCCAGTTTTTCCCGGACCAGGGAAGGATCGTTGGGGGCGGACCGCAACGCGTTGGAGATCAGCAGCAGGGCCTGGGAGTAATTTCCGGTGGCTTTGGCAATGCGGATTTGCAGCAAACGGGCCTGGGGGTCGTTGGGGCGGATTGCCAGAGCCGTCTCGGTTTCCTTCATGGCCGGGGTGGTTTTTTTGGTGGTGAACAACATCCGGGCCAGATGGTAGCGGGCTTCAAAATAACCGGGTTCTCTGGCCACGGTACCTTTCAGCACCTGGATCCCTTTTTCGGTTTCTCCCACCCGTTCGTGGGTGATGGCCAGTTTCACTTGGGAACTGAGCATCCGGGGGTCCATCTGGACCGCCTGATTGTAGGCCATCAATGCCCGAAACCGCTTGTTTTGCTTGAGGTATATATCCCCCAGGGTTTCCAGGTACACCGCCTCAAAAGGAGCCAGTTCGCTGGCTTTCAATCCGTATTTTTCGGCTTCATCCGCCTGGTTTTGGTACAACAGCAGCCGGGCCATTTCGTTGTTGAGCCGGGGATTTTCCGGGTCGTCGGCCAGGCTTTCCCGGATTTCTCTTTCCTGGGCGGCCAGGATTGCCGCCGGAGGGGCCGTACCGCTATCCAGGATGGATTGGTGGGAACACCCGGCCAGGGTGACCAGCAGCCCACAGGCCAACACCCACACCCGAAAAAGCCGCCCAGCCGCAAGCCCTCCCTTCAACATCCGGGCTCCATCCCGGGAAAAACCCACCGGGGGGGAGATCATTCCGGAGGGAGCAAAGAGTCGCCGGGTGGGGGAGGCAAAGAATTCCCTGGAGGGGAGGGCAAAGAAACGGCGGGCGCGGGGGGTCCCTCCCCTCCGAACTGGTCCACCAGTCTCAGGGTGTATTCCACCGCCGGGACGGTTTGGGTTTGGGTGTAATCGTTCCACTGGTACACTTCCAACGGTTGTTCATTCAATGGGACCATGGGCCAGGGCCGTCCGGCCTGTCTTTTGTACAGGTTGAAACGGTAAAACCGGTCCCGTTCCATCACCACCTGACCCTGGTGATACACCTTCACCACCTGCTCGCGGCGGGGTTCCCAAACCAGTCGGGGGGTGTTTAAGCCGTTGGCCCCCCTGGGGGGTTGTCCCGTTGCCCCGGTCGCCGGCGTGGTTCCGCGGGGTGATCCGGGGGCAGGGGGGGCGGATTCCCAGGCGGCCGCAAGTTGGTGGGCCGGGATGTCGTTTAATCCCTTTAAGAACACCGGGGGGGTAAAATCGGATACGCCCCGGCCATACCGGGCTGCCACCCGAAAGGCCCAATAGGCCCGCCGGGTTTGGGGCTTATAGGGATAATAGGCCTCCCCCCCCTCCACCACCAGCCCTGCCTGCCCCACCCCCAATGGGATGCGTTCCACCGCCACCGGAGGGCATTTGACACACCCGAATGGAAATTGATCCACCCGCAGCAAAAACCCTTCCAGCGCGCCCTTTTCATCCTGGGGCGGGCTGTCTACCGCCTTCCAGGATACCAGGGCTCCTTCCTCCTGTTGGTGGACCTTCATCCCCGCCGGGGGGGGGAAATCCACAATCTGGGGGATGGGGGCTGTTTTGTAGCCGCACCCGGCGGCCAGGACCGCCCAAACAACCACCAGCCGCCATCCGGCGCCCCCCCCTCCAACGGGAGGGGGTTCCCAGGGGTGAATCATGTTTTGCACAACTCCTGCCAAAGTCGCCGACGAAATCAGGGTTAAAAACGAAAATCGGCCGCCGGGGAAACCGGATTCAAACCCGGTCCGGGGA
>JAOUFO010000400.1 GCA_029858165.1 Deltaproteobacteria bacterium
CCCAACCCAGGGCTGTGCTGGTTGCTGGCCGGGACCCCAAAACAAAGGCGGCGCAAGCCCGCCCCAAGCCGTTGCAAGGCCCGTGCCGGTGCTGAAGCCGCTGGCCGGGGTGCCCAAAAAGATAAAAGCAATGCGGGGGAGCGTGCCCCCCCGCACCCCCCTTTTACGGGCAGTGAAGAAAACTTAAACAGGGTCAAGGGAGCCTCGCTCCCTTGTGGGGATTGGGGCAAAGCCCCAAAAAGAAGCGCAACCAGCCCGCCCAAAAAAAAATCCCCGCCCCGCCGGGAAAACACCCGGCAGAGAGGGGAGAAGGAAAAGAGAACAATGCCGTGTTACACGGCTTTGGCCACCATCCGTTTAAAGTGGTTCAGCCTTAAATCGGCGGCCTCCCTGGCAAACCCCTGGGACACCACCCGGTGGTGCAAACGTTCCAGCACGTTTTCCAGACCATCCGCGGTGGGGTTGTTGTAATCCACCCCGGCTTCTGTAAACACCCCGGTGAAATCGGGTTTCACTTTTTCCACATCCCCTCCCTGCATGGCCACAAAGCAACTGAACACCTCGTCTCGCAAGGTGGAAAGGTTGCCCGGCTCCAGCCGGTCCACCGGGTATTTTTTGCCGACCCAGCCCAGCATCCCCCCCCGCATGGAGGCAATTTTGTAAAAGCCCATGCTTTCCAACAGCATGGCGGCCATGCCAGACCGCCCGCCGGATCGGCAGATGACCACCAGGGGTTCATCCCGGTTCCAGCCATGGGCCACATCGGCCACCATGGAAAGGGGCACCAGTTCGGCCCCCGCAATGTGACCCACATCTCCGTTGAATTCATGGACTTCCCGCACATCCACCATTTTCTGGCGGCAGCCGTGTTCTTTGACCCAGGCAATATCCACCTCCGGCACGCCGGTGGGAGATCGGGTGACCGGCGCCCAGGGGCCTTCCGGTTGACGGGGAGCGGTTCCTTGGGCAAACTCCTCCTCGGTCAGGCCGCAACGCAGGTTGGCGGGCACCGCTTTTTCTATGTAGCGGGGCGGGGGGAGTTTTAAATCCGCCATGATTTCGGCAAAACGGTCTTCGGTGATGGTCATGGCCAGCCGCGGGTTGTGGATTTTTTCTTCTCCGACGGTGCTCATCAGGTGGCCCTGGTAATCATGGCCGGGGAAGACCCGGGTGTCATCCGGCAGAGTGAAAATCTTTTCCCGCACTGAGCGGTACAATTTGCGGGCATCCCCCTGCTGAAAGTCGGTTCTGCCGCTTTTGCGGATCAGCAGGGCATCCCCCGTAAAGGCCATTTTGCGGTCGGCGGTGATGTAAGACACGCAGCCGTCGGTGTGGCCCGGTGTGGCCCGCACCTCCAGGGTCTGGCCGCCAAAATCAATGGCGTCGCCGTCATCCACCTCCCTATCGGCCCCCTGTACCCCGGCATGGCGGGATACCACCACCTTGCAGCCGGTGGCATCCCGCAGCAGCCCCGCCCCGGTGATGTGGTCCGCGTGGGCATGGGTATCCAGGGCATGGGTAAGCTTCAGCCCCAGTTCCTTCACCAAAGCCAGGTCCCGTGGCGCCTGCTCCCGCACCGGGTCAATCAGCACCGCCTGATGGGTCCGTTCATCGGCCAGCAGATAGGTGTAAGTGGAAGTGTCCTGATCGTACAATTGCCTGAAAATCATGGCTTTCTCCTGTGGATTGTTGGGGTTCTCATCCGGGGTTTCACCCCCGGAGGGTTTCAATGAACAAAGGCGGGAGATGCCCCGGCCTCTGGTGTAAAAACGGGATATTGTTTTTTTTTAAGCCTCCGAAGAGTTGGGGTGGCGGGCCAGCCAGCCAAGGGTTCCGCCGCACAGGGCAAACACCCGGGGGTGGCCCCCTTGTTTCAGCCACAGGGCCGCCGCATCCGAACGCCCTCCCCCTTTGCCGCAGGCCGTCACCACCACCGCCCCAGGGGGGAGGCTGGGGGGATGGCTTTGCAGTTGGGCCAGGGGGATGTGAAGGGCGTGGGCCACATGGCCGGAGGCGTATTCCTCCGGGGAGCGCACATCCACCACCACCACCGGTCGGCCTGACAGCCGCAACCGGTCCAGCTTTTGGACCGATATGCACACCGGGGGAATGACCGCCGGAAGAGGGGGCCGCCCCAGGGTTTCTCCCATGCGAAACAGCACCACTGCCCCCGAGGCCATTGTAAGGCCCGCCACCCCCCACAAGGCCGCGGGCACCCCCCACACATCGGCCAGCACCCCGGAGACCA
>JAOUFO010000053.1 GCA_029858165.1 Deltaproteobacteria bacterium
GGCCATGACATTGGAAATGTTCACCAGGTTTTTGGAAGCATCCCCCACCTCGTTGGAGATTTCCGACATCTGGTTGCGGACATCCAGGTCTCTTTCCTTCAAGGCCCGTTCCTGGGTGATTTTTTTCCAGGTGGCCATGGGACCCACATAATTCCCCTGTTTATCCATGATGGCGGATACGTTCAGGGCAAGCCATTCATCCCCCATCTGAATATCGGCCATGTGGGGCAGATTGGCGGGATTTTTCAGGATGTTGCGCACCCGCATGGGGTCCTTGTGGAAAATATCTATGTTGCTGCCCACCATTTTTTCCACCCGCACCGGCAACACTTTTTGGATGGTGTGAAAGGTGTCGGTGGAAGCCTTGTTCATGTAAATCAGATTGAGGTCCTTATCGGACATCATCATGTTGATGTTGGCCACCTCCACCATGTTCTGGATGCGGGATTGGGCCTGCTCCAATTCCCTTCGGTCGCTCACATCCTCCCAGTTGACCACGATGCCGATGAAATCCCCTTGGGAACTCATCACGCTGTTGACCTCCAGCCGCAGGGTTTTATCCCCCAGGTCAATATCGGCGATATGGGGCAGGTTGTTGGGGTCCGCCAGCATCCGGGCGATCCGCTTGGGGTCCTTGTGAAACCGGTCAATGGACCCCCCCACCATGTCATCCACGGTCAGCCCCAGTTCCTCTTTTAACTGGCGGGCCATCCCCCTTAAGGTTTCCCTGGACCGGGGGTTCATGTACAACAGGGTGCGGTCCACATCCGCCACCAGCACGTTGGTTCCCAGGCTGTCCAGAATGGCTGAAAGCCGTTCTATTTCGCTGGTGCTGTTTTTGGCGATTTTGTTGGCAAGCTCGGTCATAAGGTTCTCCGGAATCAGGATTGGGATGGAATGGTTTGCTGTCTTTAAATCAGTTTGCTTCCAAAATGTTGTCAATGTTCAACACGGCCAGAATTTCGTGTTCCAGGGGGTAGACTCCCTCCAGGTATTTGATTTCAATTCCTTTTAAAGAATCCGGAGGGGGATCCAGATCGGTTCCTTTTACAGCAATCACCTCCCCGATGCGGTCCACCTGGAGGCTTGAAATAGAATGAATCCCTTTGACCACAATGTGGTAGGCGTATTCGTATTGAGATTCCTTGTCTATCCCCAGCCGCCGTTTCAAGTCCACTGCGGTCACAATCTGTCCTCTCAGGCTGATAAGCCCCGACACAAACGGCGGAGCCAAGGGTACCGGGGTGATGATCTGGTCCATCAGGATTTCCTGCACCTGGAGGATGTTGATGCCGAACAGCTCCTGCCCCAGATAAAAGGTGGCGAATTGCAGGTTTTTCGCCCCTTTTTTCAGGGCCTGCCTGGAGAAGGAAAGGTCGCTGTCCTCTGCCGTGACGGTCATGGTTCCTCTTGGTGTTTGTTTTACCCCAGCTTAGGGCACACGGTGCAATGTTTCCGCCCGGGCAGCCAAACCGGATGCGACTATTGGTGTAATAGACGATGCAACTCTTGAAGAAGTTCCTCTTTATGCAATTTAATCAGGTAGGCGTTCACTCCGGCGTTCCTCCCTTTTTCCCGGTCCTCTTCATGGGCCAGGGAGGTCAGGGCGATAATGGGCAGATGGGCCAGTTCTTTGTCCGCCCGTATTTTCTGGGAAAGTTCAAACCCGTTCAGGTGGGGCATTTCAATATCGGTCACCAGAATATCCACCGGGTGCTTTTTTAAGTAATTCAAGGCTTTTTGGCCGTCCTCCACTTCAATCACCTTAAACCCTTCCTGGGTCAGGTAATTTTTCTCCATGGTGCGGTAAAAATTGGAATCCTCTGCCAGGAGGATGATTTTGTCTTTGGGGTCCCGGATTCTCTGGCGGTCTTGTTTTTCCCGTCGGAACCAGTCGGGATAAATCATTTCAATCAACTGGTAAATATCCACAAAGGCAGTGGGTTTGCCCTGCACCAGGGCCATCCCGGAAAACCCCTTTTGGGACATGGATTTGCTGTCCAGCCGCACCGTCATTTCCAGGGAATCCACTATTTTGGTCACCACCAGGCCCACATTTCGTTCCAGTTCAAACACCAGCACGGTCACTTTTTCCCTTCCTTGCGGGGGAGGCTCTATGGGCACGGTATCCTCCATAAACACCAAAGGCAGCAAATCGCCCCGGTATTCTATCACCTTGCCGTTTATGGCGTGCTGGATTTTTCCGGCATCCACTTCCTCCAGGCGGGAGATCAGCGGCAGGGGAACGGCGAACTGCTCTTTGTCGGAAATGGTGAACAACAGGATGGATTGATCATCCTTCCCCTTGGTGGAAACATCCTTGTCCTTGAGGGTGCCCACCCCGTGTTCTTCGCCCAGGACCATGTTGGCGCTGCGGGCCAAACCGGCAACATCCAGAATCAGGGCCGGGCGGCCATCCCCCATCAGGGTGGCCCCGGCAAACACCGGCAGGTGTTTCAGCAGGTTGCCCACCGGTTTCACCACAATTTCCTCGGTGTCATAAATGGCGTCCACCACCAGACCGAACTGGGTTTTCCCCGCGGCCAGCACCACAATATATACAGAGGTGTTTTCTCCGGAGAGGCTTTTGTGTTGAATGTCCAGTACTCTGCCCAGGCGCAACAGGGGTTGCATTTCCCCCCGCAGGCGGAACACTTCCGAGCCTCTTACCCGCATAATGGAATCGGCTGTCTCCTGGCCTTCCAGGTGAACCAGTTCCAACAGATTGATTTGGGGGATGGCGAACCGCTCTCCTCCGGTCATTACGATCAGGGCGGGCACAATGGCCAGGGTCAACGGCAGGTCCAGAAAAAAGGTGGTGCCAACCCCCGGGTGGTTGACCACCTCTATGATGCCACCGATTTTTTCCACGTTCATCCGCACCACATCCATCCCCACCCCCCGGCCGGACATGCCGGTCACTTTGTCGGCGGTGGAAAATCCCGGCTGAAACAGCAGGTCTATGGTTTCCCGTTCGGTCAGATGGACCGCTTCTTCCTTGGTGATCAGCCCTTTTTCCAGGGCTTTGGATTTGACCCTGTCCAGGTTGATCCCCGCTCCGTCATCGGCCACTTTCACCCGAACCTTTCCCCCCTCCTGGTAGGCTTCCAAAGTGACTTTGCCAACCGGGGGCTTTCCGGCTTTGGCCCGAACCTCCGGGGATTCAATCCCATGGTCCGCGGCGTTGCGGATCAGATGGGTCAGGGGGTCCGTCATGGCCTCAATCAGGGATTTGTCCAGTTCCACCCCTTCCCCGGTGGAATGGAGTTCAATTTGTTTGCCCAGATTGCGGGCCAGGTCCCGGATCACCCGGTGGTAGCGGGAAAACAGGCCGCCGATGGGCTGCATCCGCGTTTGCATCACCGATTCCTGAAGCTCGCTGGTGACCCGGTCCACCTGCTGCACCACGGATACCAGACCGGGAATTTCCTCTTTGATGGTGCTTATCTTTTGCAAAAGCTGGTTGCGCCCCAGCACCAGTTCTCCGGCCAGGTCCATCAGTTGATTCAACAAATTGATGCGCACCCGGATGGATTCGGTGGAAGGGGCCTGGGCCATCTCCCCCGTAAACTGGGGGGCGGAACTTTCTTCGGGATTTCCCGAAACAGGCAGTTCCACCGGCGGGGCCGCCGGTCTGATTTCATCCATGGCCGGGGCGGATTGCACCGGGGCGGAGGTTGAAGGGATAGACTGAACAGGGAGGGGCTGGGGGGCCGGTTGCACCACCGGTTGAGCCATAGCCGAGGCGGCCGACTGCCTGCCTCCTTTGGCCAAAGCATTTTGGCGGGTGGTTCTTACCCGGGTGATAAACACCTCCACCTCCGGTTGGAAGGCGGCCAGTTGACGCACCGGATTGTCCACCCCCTGGACCGACGCGATCATCTTTTTCAACAGGTCCACCGCATCCAACACAACATCCGATACCGGCCCGATCACATCAATATGGCCCCGGCGGGCGTCATCCATCATGTTTTCCAGATCATGGCAAACCTGATGCACCTCTTTTAAGGCCAAAAATCCTGCCACCCCCTTGATGGTGTGGAACGGGCGAAAGATATTGTCAATGATGGTTTTGTTGGCCGGATCGCTTTCCAGGGATAAAATATCCAGTTCAATGGATTGAAGGTGGCTGATGGATTCTTCCACAAATTCCAAAAACAAATCCCGGTCAATATCCTGCATGCGGGTTTCCTCTTCCGTCAGTTCCCTCCCAGAGGAAAACGATTCATTCTGCGGAATTTCTTCCCTGGGGGGGATGGGGGCGGGATCCGAAACCGGGGCGGGGGTCTCCCTTTTCACCCCTTCAGCCTGAAAGTCTTCCAACCGTTGAGCAAGTGTGGCGAACAGAGACTGGTATTCCGCCTCTTCGGCAATGGTCATCCGGCCCAGGATTTCCGCCACCGGTACCAGCCGGGTTTGCATGGCGGGGTCCTCCACCCCTTTGACCCAGGAAAGCATTTTTCCGATGGTTTTCAGGTCGCCGTTTTGGACGAACATCAATTCTGTAACCAGCCGTTGGGCCAGATCGTCAGCGGATTGGGGATCACTCATCAGGGTCTCCTAGCTTTTCATCGCTTGTTGCCAACGTTCAATTTTTTTGCTGGTTTGGGCAATCGCCTCCATCAGCGTTTCCATGTGGGTAAACGGCTTGGTAAAGTAGTCCGCCGCTCCCTGGGCCAGACATTCCACCACATAGCTCATGTTGGAATACCCCGTCATAATGATGATGTTCACCAGCGGATTGATTTTTTTCAGTTCCCGCATCAATTCTGTGCCCATCATGCTGGGCATCCGAATATCCGTGATCACCAGATTGATCAGTTCCCGGCCCATCACATCCAGGGCCTCCCTGGGGTCCAGGCAGGTATGCACTTCGTAACCATCCAGTTCCAGGTGGCGCTTTAACATGTTCAGAATTTCAATCTCGTCATCAACCAATAGGATTTTCATGCCGCGGTTTCCTTTTTTGCCAAAGGCAGGGATATGGAAAATTCAGCCCCGCCGCCGGGATGGTTCAGGTATCTGAGGGTGCCTCCGTTGCGGGCCACCAGTTGATGGGTGATGTACAATCCCAGCCCGGTGCCTTCCCCCTGTATTTTGGTGGAAAAAAACGGTGTCAGCAGTTTTTGCATGTGTTCTTGTGAAATTCCGGTGCCGTTATCAATAACGGTTACGACCGCCATATTGTTTCCTTCCATGCCCAATTTTATTTCAATGGTCGGCTTTTCCTTGGCTTTGCAGGCGTCCGCCGCGTTGGAAAGCAGATTTACCAGAACTTGCACATAATGGACCTCAGGGATAGACACCTCTTTTACCTGGGGAATGTCATCCACAATTTTGAGTTCGGTCTGCCACAATTTGTTGGCCAGAATCTGCTGGGCTTCTTCCAGCCCTTTGCGCAAATCGGCTTTTTCCTGATGGTCTTTGCCGTGGCGGGAATAAAAAGAGAGGGATTTTACAATCTGGGTGATGCGGTCCGAACCATCCCGCACCCCCTTGAGAATCAGGGGCACGTCCGTTTTGATTTTGCGCAGCAGTTCCGGGTCGGCCGCGTTGGACTCTTCCAACAACGCGGCGGTTTTTTCCCAAAGTTTTTGCAGCAGGCTTACATTTCCCCGGATGAAGGTGTTGGGGTTGTTGATTTCATGGGCAATGCCGGATGCCACGGTGCCCACCTCCGCCAACCGCTGGGCATGAATCAGATGCTCGGTTTCCTGGGCCAGTTTGTCCCGCAGCTCTTTTTCCATCGCCACCTTGGAAAGCATCCAGGCCAGTTCCTCAAACACCACCGGCTTGAGCAAAAAGCCGAAGGCTCCGTTGTTGATGGCCTTCACCGTCACTTCCATTTCCCGGGAGGAGGTCATGATGATGACCGGAAGCTCCTTATACACCTCCCGGATGGCCGCCAGCAGTTCCAAACCGTTCATCCCCGGCATGTACATATCGGACAGCACCAGGTCCGGCAAATGGTTGGCCTTCAGCTTGTTCAACACATCGGCCGCGCTGTCGTATTCTTCCACCTGATGGCCCCCCCGTTTGAGAAACAGGGAAACCGCCTTCAGCACCATCTGGTCATCATCGGTCACGAAAATCCGCATCAAACACTCCTGATGAAATTTGAGCCGGGCTAGAATAGGTCCATTGGACCCATCACGGATAAACGATGGATAAGGTAATGGGGGATGACAAGGAACCCCGAGGCTTAAACAAAGGGCAGGCTCCGGATCCCCCAACCGGGGCCGGGCGGTCCCCCGACGGTTTAGGAGCCGGAAGGGCTGAATCCCAATTGGTAATAGACCGATTTTTTGTGCTCCCGGCCCGCCAGTTTGTTGGAATAGTAGGACATGCTTTCGGTGGAACCCAAAAACAGGATGGAATGGGGAACCATCAGTTTCTGCACTTTTTCAAACAAGCGGACTTTGGCATCGTGGGCGAAATAGATGGCCACGTTCCGAATAAAAATGGCGTCAAAGGCACCCAGGGCGGAAAAATCCTCCTGGAGGTTGATTTCCTTAAAGACGATTTGTTTTTTCAGATTGGGATTGATGATCCAGAACTGTTGGTTCTGCTTGAAGAATTTTTCGGTCTGGGCCTCATCCATGCCCCGGCCCATGGTGAATTTGTCGTAAGCGCCCACCCGGGCGATGGCCAGGGCCTGGATGGATATATCCGTGGCCAGGATTTCAAAGTGGTTGGGGTTTAAAAACCCCTCTCCGTGGGCATCTATGAAATCATGAATCACCATGGCGATGGAATAAGGCTCCTGCCCGGTGGAACAGGCAGCGGACCAGATGCGCACTTTGGGCTTTCCCTTGCGGATAAGCTCCTTCATCTGGGGCAGAAACACCTCCGCCAACACCTCAAAGGGGGCTTTGTCCCTGAACCACAGGGTTTCGTTGGTGGTGATGGCGTCTATCACCTCCTGGCGCAGTTTGGCTTTGTCCGGGCCGGAAGTCAGTTGATACAATGCCCCATAGGTCACGCAATGGTGTTTGGCCAGCATGGGTTTCAGGCGGCTTTCCACCAGATAGATTTTATCCACCCCCAGGGAAATCCCGCATTCGGTTTCTATATAATCCCGAAACGATTCAAACTCTTGTGTGGTAAGTGTGGCCATATCCTGCTGTTTTGGTTAATTGATCAATGCGGCGATGCGCTGCCCCAGAATTTCCAGGGGCACTTTTTCATCTGAAAGATTTGCCTTGTCCACCGCCTGGGGCATGCCGTACACCACACAGGTATCCTCCGACTGGGTGATGCAATATCCCCCCTTTTCCTTAATCACCTCTGCCCCATACAGGCCGTCCTGGCCCATGCCGGTCATCACCACCGATAAAATGCGGCCATTGAACACATCCGCCACCGAGCGGAACAAAACATCCACCGCCGGTTTGCAACTGTTGACCGGGGGTCCGTCATTCAGCTTTATCACAAAATCCTCCCCTTGTCGGACCACCATGGTGTGCACCCCCCCCGGGGCAATGTAAACCGTTCCTTTGGTGAGCACCATTCCGTCAGCGCTTTCCACCACATGGATCCGGGAGTTTTTGTCCAACTGTTTGGCCAGGGATGCGGTAAATATGGGGGGCATGTGCTGCACAATCACCACCGGCACCCTCAGGGTGGCGGGCAGGGTGGGGATCATCTGCTCCAGGGCTCTGGGCCCTCCGGTGGAAATCCCGATCACCACGATCTCAATTTTAACCGGTTTGATGGAGGGAGGTTTGTAAGGGGCGGGCTGAACCCGCGGGACCGACGGCAGGGATGGGGCAGTGTCTCCCCGGGCCTGCCGGGCGTAGGTTTGGGTCTGGATGACCTGCATCACCCCGGCCAGTTGCCGGGATAGGTTCAGGGCGTTTTTTTCGGCGTCCGATCCTTCCGGTTTGGGGATAAAATCCACCGCCCCCTTGGAAAGCCCTTCCATCACAATATCGGCACTGCGGCTGTTGGTTCCGCTGATAAGGATGACCGCGATCTGCTTGTTTTTTGCCTTGATGCTTTCCAGCACCTGGATGCCGTTCATCTCCGGCATTTCAATATCCAGCAGCACCACGTTTGGGGCCAGGGAATCCAGTTTTTGCAATGCCAGCGACCCGGTGGGGGCTGTCCCCACCACCTTGGCCGATTCCACTTTTTCCATCGCAATTGTAAGCAGGCGGCGGTACATGGCGCTGTCATCCACAATCATCACTCTTAAATCACTCAACAGGCACCTTGGAGTTTACGGTTTTATCGGACAGGAAATCCCGGTTTTCCCCACACCGGGGGAAGGGGCAGGCTGCTGTTGTAAATAACTTCATTTACCCGAAAAGGTTCTATTCAATTTTGGAAAAGTTTGACCTTGGATGGCCATTGCTTTTAATTTGTGAAAAGCTCAATTGGAGGATGGTTTTTTAAAAACCGCTTATTCCATGGATTCTTTTTTTGAAGGAAACCCGTCTCCCGATGATGCGGTGAGCCATTGAACGAATCCGGACTTGCCGATGGTGTTGCCCGGGTTCCTTTTTTTATGTTCGGATCCACCCAGGCGGATTGATGTCTATGATTTCTTGTTGATTCTTACGGTTTGTCATACATAAAACAACCTTTTTTTAGTTGTTTCTGAATTTTCCACCCCCGCCTTAAGGAGAGGCCCCTATGCTGCAAATAGACTACTCTCTGATTCCGTTGTCGGACAAAGACACGGAGGCGATCAATCTTGAAGTGACCCGAAAAATAAAATCCGGGGTCAACCCCAAGATAGACCAGACAAAATACGGCAGAGTCATCATCATAAACCCGGATGTGGTCCAGACCGAACACCACATTCCCGATGTGTTGCGAACCCCCCTGCGCCGCATCCAGATAGATTCACGGGAAGGGCAGTTGGACCTGCCGGCGGCCCGGCTGTACGCCAATATCCTGGAATCAAAAGACCCGGTGTATGCCGTCATCATAGAAATCCAATCCCGGTTTGCCTACCTTCATGATCTGTTGCCCTATCTGATCAAACTGCGCCGGAAATACCCCGATGCAGGCTATTTCTTTTTGGGAAAAACCGCTGATTTGCTGGAAAAATTCAGGGAGATTCTTTCCCAAAAGGATGTCACCCTGTTGCTGAATTATCCGGATGCCAGGGGCACCATTGATATAGAGGACGCGGAGGAAATATCCCAGGCCAAGGATGAAAAAGAGGAGGTGCCCTCTTTTGCCAAGCCGTTTTTCAGCCAGATACGGGTAAAGGTTGGGCCGGGGGGCAAGCCCATCCCTTTTACCCTGGAACACCTGCGCAAACTT
>JAOUFO010000401.1 GCA_029858165.1 Deltaproteobacteria bacterium
CTCTTGGGTTCAATCGCAGGGTTTAAAGCTTGGGGTCTTTTGTTATGTATACCCAAACCGGAACCAAAAGAAAAGGGGGGAACCCCGGCGGAAGAAATCCTATGGCAGACCGCGGCAAACAGCCGGAAAAAGTGTTTTTGGGGGGCTCTTCTTGTAGGGATGACAACCCCCCGGGGGTGTGGCAAAATGGCCCTGGAATCCATCCACCGATGTGCCTTCACCCAATCCGGCCTGTCTCCATCCGCCCCTGATGACAAACCTTTTGAAAACCTACGATGTGGTGGTGATCGGCGCGGGCCATGCCGGGTGTGAGGCGGCTTTGGCCGCGGCCCGCATGGGGGCCTCCACCCTGGTGGTCACGTTAAGCCGGGAGACCATCGGCCACATGCCCTGCAACCCGGCCATCGGGGGGCTGGCCAAGGGCAATCTGGTAAAGGAGATAGACGCCCTGGGGGGGGCCATGGGCCGGGTGGCCGATGAAACCGGCATCCAGTTCAAGGTGTTGAACCGCTCCAAGGGGCCTGCGGTGCGGGGCACCCGGGCGCAGTCGGATATGTTTTTGTATCGGGCGGCCATGCGCCGGGAACTGGAGGCCCGGCCGGGGCTGGAAATCTTGGAAGCCACGGTGGATTCGCTGGTGCTGGAAGGGGGCCGGGCGGCGGGGGTGATCACCCATCAGGGACACCATCTGCGGGGCAGGACCGTGGTGGTGACCACCGGCACCTTTTTAAACGGCCTGGTCCACATGGGGCCGGTCCAGACCCCCGCCGGCCGCCGGGATGAACCCCCGGCCAAAGCCCTGTCCGCCTCCCTGAAGGGGCTGCATTTGGAACTGGGCCGGTTAAAAACCGGAACCGTCCCCCGGTTGGACAAACACACCATTGACTGGGACGGGCTGGAAATCCAATGGGGGGATGAGCCGCTCCCCACATTCTCTTTTTGGGGCGGAAGGCCCCGGCTGCCCCAGGTGGCCTGTCATATCACCCATACCAATCCGACCACCCATCAGGTGATTCTTGAAAACCTGGAAAAATCGGCCATGTACAGCGGGGCCATCCAGGGGGTAGGACCCCGCTATTGCCCCTCCATTGAAGACAAAGTCGTCCGATTCCCCGATAAAACCCGCCACCATGTGTTTTTGGAACCCACCGGGCTGGAATCAGATGAAATCTACCCCAACGGTCTGTCCACCAGTCTGCCGCCGGATATCCAACAGGCCTACCTGCGGACCATTCCGGGGCTGGAACAGGTGGAAATCCTGTATCCCGGGTACGCGGTGGAATATGATTTTATCCTGCCCTATCAACTGCGCCACACCCTGGCGGTCAAATCCATCCCCAACCTGTTCGCGGCGGGGCAGATCAACGGCACTTCCGGGTATGAGGAGGCCGCCGCCCAGGGGTTGATGGCGGGCATCAACGCCGCACTCCAGGCGTCGGGCCGACCCCCGTTGGTGCTGGGCCGGGACCAGGCCTATATCGGCGTGTTGATTGACGACCTGATCACCAAAGGCACATCCGAGCCATACCGCATGTTCACCAGCCGGGCGGAATACCGGCTGCTGCTGCGGGAGGACAACGCGGACCTGCGGCTGGCCGAATCCGGCCACCGGGCCGGGTTGCTGGGAGAAGATCAATGGCGGCAGGTCCAGGAAAAACAGCGGGCCATTTTTGCCTTGGGAAGCCATCTGGAAGGGCTAAAACTTCCCCCCTCCCCGGAGGTGAACCGGCAATTGGCCGCCCTGGGCCAGCCCCCCATCAAAACCCTGGCCACCGCGGCGGAATTGGTTCAGCGGCCCCAAATGGACCTGGAATCCTTAAACGGCCTGGAATGGCTGGCCCCCAGCCTGGACCTGGCGCCCTACCCCCCCAAAGTGCGGGAGCAGGTGGAAATTGACATCAAATATGGCGGGTATATCACCCGTCAGGCGGACCAAATCCGGCTGTTGGAAAAGCTGGAGGCCCTGCGGCTGCCGGAAGATTTGGACTTCGGAGCCATCGGGGGGCTGTCCAACGAGGTGCGGGGCAAGCTGGAAAAACACCGCCCGGAAACCCTGGCCGAGGCGGGGCGCATCAGCGGGGTCACTCCGGCGGCGGTGACGGTGTTGGCCGCCTGGCTGAGGGCACGCTCCCGGGCTGAAAAAACCGCCTGAAACAGGGTCAAGGGAGCCTCGCTCCCTTGTGGGGTTTGGGGCAACGCCCCAAAAGAAAGGCAACCAGCCCGGCGGAAATCTCTGTCG
>JAOUFO010000054.1 GCA_029858165.1 Deltaproteobacteria bacterium
GGGGGTTTTCAGGCGGCTGGTTGCACTTCTTTTGCGTCCTGTCCGGCAACCAGCACCGGCCTCCACTTGTCGGCTTGCGCCTCCATGCGGCGTTAGCCGGGCTGGTTGCACTTCTTTAGGGGCCGCAGGCCTCAATCAATGAAAAACCCGTCAGCCAGGGGAAAATCCCCCATTTTTCTTCCCGCCCGTGGAAAAGTGCACCCGCGGATATTTTAAGAGGGGGTGATGACGGTTTCCCTTGATTGCGGGGGGAATTCAGGTTAAAAAGAGAGTTTACAGGAACATTCACCAGCAAACCGGATTAAACCCCTTCCAGGGGCCGGTTCAGGCGGCTGTCAGGCATCGGCCATTCCTGATGAAGGAATGCGGCAACATCAAGAGTTAAGGGAACATGGTTTTTGATTTTAAAAAAATGGACGGGATGATTCCCGCCATCACCCAGGATTGGCAAACGGGTGAGGTGCTGATGCTGGCCTACATGAACGAAGAGGCTTTTGCAAAGACCCTGGAAACCGGGAAAATGCATTATTATTCCCGCTCCCGCGACAAGCTTTGGATGAAAGGGGAATCCTCCGGTCATGTTCAGTTGGTAAAGGAGATTCTGGTGGACTGCGATCAGGACGCCGGGGTGTTTAAAATAGAGCAGGTGGGGGGGGCCGCCTGTCATGTGGGGTATAACTCCTGTTTTTACCGGGCGGTGGAAACTGAGGGCCGACTCAGGATAGTCAAAATGCAAAAAGTGTTTGAACCGGAAGAGGTTTATAAAAAATGACATTGAAACTGGGTTTGCCCAAAGGCAGTTTGCAGGATGCCACCGTAGAGCTGTTCCGCCGTGCCGGATGGAAAATCAATATCAGCGGTCGGTCCTATTACCCCACCATTGACGACCCGGCACTGGAATGCACCCTGCTGAGAGCGCAGGAAATGGCCCGTTATGTAGAGCAGGGATTGCTGGACTGCGGCCTGACCGGCTACGACTGGGTGATGGAATACCATTCCGATGTGGAGATTGTGGCGGACCTGGTGTATTCCAAAACCGGGTCCGGCAAGGCCCGCTGGGTGTTGGCCGTGCCGGAGGATTCCCCCATCCGGTCCGTAAAGGACCTGTCCGGCAAACGGATCGCCACCGAAGCGGTGGGCATGACCGAACGCTATCTGGCCCAACACGGAATCACCGCCAAGGTGGAATTTTCCTGGGGCGCCACCGAGGTAAAGCCCCCCCACCTGGCGGATGCCATTGTGGAAATCACCGAAACGGGTTCCTCGCTGCGGGCCAACAATCTGCGCATTGTGGAAACCATCCTGGAAACCAACACCAAGCTGATCGCCAACAAACAGGCCTGGGCGGACCCGGAAAAGAAACAAAAAATTGAGCAGATCGCCATGCTGTTGACCGGCGCCATTGACGCCGAAACCAAAGTGGGCCTGCTGATCAATGTCCCCAAAAAATGCCAGGATGCGGTGTTGCGGGTTTTGCCCTCCTTAAACAAACCCACCATATCCGCTTTGACGGACCCCGACTGGGTGGATGTGACGGTGGTGCTGGATGAGCGGGTGGCCCGGGATCTGATCCCGGAATTGAAACGGCTGGGCGCCCAGGGGATTGTGGAATTCCCCCTGAACAAGGTGATTCATTAACCCCTACTTTTGGGGGGCCGCGCATCCAAGCAGTGAAACCCCTCTTCCCTTTTGTGTTGGGGGATGGGGAAAAAAACGAGGTATGCAGAGGCCTCGTGTTGTAAAACAGTGTTGCAGGAACGGAAGTCGCAACCATAAAACCGCCATACCCGGGCCGGGAATCCACCCCGCCGCGGGAAAGGCACCATCCAAAACCCTTTTTCCCCTTTCGGATTCAGCGGCATCCGCCGCCCGGAAGGCTTGAAATAAGAAAACCCCTTAAGGAATCGCATGTCATCGGAAGAAACCACCTCTCCCCAAATCCAGCCCTCCACCCCCCAATTGGGGAAAACCCAATTTGTGGATGACCCTCTGGATTTTTCCTCCCTCTACGACCTATCGGTCCGGGATTTTAAGCCGTTTAACATGGTTATGGGCAAAGTTATTGATATAAACAAGGATTTTGCCACTGTGGATATCGGCTACAAATCTGAAGGTCACATTCCCATTTCCGAGTTCACCCCGGAAGGCCAGGAGTTCACCCTTCAGGTGGGCGAAGAGATAGAAGTGTTTTTGGAGGCCCTGGAAGACGCCGACGGCATGGTGGTGCTTTCCAAGGAAAAAGCTGAAAAGCTGCGTGTCTGGGAGGACGTGGGTAAAATTTACGAGGAAGGTGGCACGGTGGTCGGGATGGTGCTTTCCCGCATCAAGGGCGGTTTGTCGGTGGATATCGGCATCAAGGCCTTTTTGCCCGGTTCCCAGGTGGACCTCAGGCCGGTGCGCAACCTGGATAAACTGATCGGCGAAAATTTTGAGTTCAAGATTTTGAAGTTCAACCAGAAGCGGGGAAACATCGTTCTTTCCCGCCGGGCGTTGCTGGAAGTGGACAGGGAGGAGCGCCGCAAGAAAACTTTGGAAGTGCTAAAAGAAGGTGTGCTGATCAAAGGGTATGTGAAAAACATCACCGATTACGGGGTGTTTATAGACTTGGGCGGTGTGGACGGCCTGTTGCACATTACCGATATGACCTGGGGCCGGATTGTCCATCCTTCAGAGATGTTCTCCATCGGGGATGAAGTGGAAGTGATGGTGCTGAAGTTTGACCCCAAAGAGGAAAAAGTCTCCCTGGGGTTGAAGCAGAAGTTTTCCAACCCCTGGGATGCGGTCCCCAAAAATTACACCGTGGGCACCCGGGTGGAAGGCAAAGTGGTCAGCCTGACCGATTACGGCGCCTTTGTGGAACTGGAAGACGGCGTGGAAGGGTTGATTCACGTTTCGGAAATGTCCTGGACCAAAAAGGTGCGCCACCCGTCCAAAATTTTCCAATTGGGACAAATGGTGGAGGCGTTGGTGAAGGAACTGGATGTGGAGCGCAAGCGGATATCCCTTTCCATCAAGGATGCCGAGCCGAACCCCTGGAAAACCATTGAGGATCACTACCCCATGGGCAGCGTGGTCACCGGCAAGGTGCGCAACATCACCGATTTCGGTATTTTTGTGGGGCTGGAAGAAGGCATTGACGGCCTGGTTCACATATCCGATCTTTCCTGGAGCCCCCGTCAGCGCAAGCCTTCCACCTATGCCAAAAAGGGCGATTCCATTGAAGTAAAGGTGCTTCATATTGACCCGGATAAGGAACGGCTTTCCCTGGGCATCAAACAGCTTCAGGAAGACCCCTGGAAAAATCTGGAAAACCAGATTCCGGTCAACTCCGAAATCATGGGCAAGGTGGTGAATGTGACCGACTTCGGGGTGTTTGTGGAGGTGATGGACGGTGTGGAGGGGTTGATCCACATTTCCGAAATTGACTCCAATATCCCCAAGGAGGAAATCCAGGAGTTCTACAAGGTCGGCTCCTCCATTCAGGCCAAGGTGATCAAAATTGACGTGGAAGAACGTCGTCTGGGGCTCAGCATTTCGGGCGGGATCCCCACTCAGTCTTCCTCTTCCGGGGATAACACCGAGCACAATTCCCTGAAGGATGCGGTCCGGGAGTTCCAAAAAGACACAGAAGAAGCCAAAACCGAAGCCGCCTCCAAAGGGGACTCCGGGGATTCCCCCGCGGAAAAAAAGCCGAAAGCAAAAAAGGCCGCCGCGGCCAAAAAAGAGGAAGAGCCCGAAGAGGTGTAAGACCACCCGCCCGTCAAACCACGGGGCTGATGGTCGGGTTTACGAAAAGGCGGCTGGCTTCAGCCGCCTTTTTTTATGTTCTCCGCGATAAAAATTCGGTAAAGCCTATGGAAAGCACCTATTGGGAAATTGAGGTGGAACTCCCCGCGGAATCAGAAGAGTTCTGGGGCCTGTATTGCCAGGACCAGGGGGCGGCCGGATCCCAGGTGACGGAAGACGGCCCCCAACAGGTGATCATCCGCTATTTTTGGCTGGAGGCCGCCCCCCCTCCGGTGGATGAATGGGTGCGGGATTTTACCGCCCGGTATCCCCGGCTTCCCCCCCCGGTCCGCTGGCAGACAACCTCCAGGCCGGTGGAGGATTGGGCCACCAGTTGGAAGGAACACTTCAAGCCTTTGACGGTGGGCAAAAGGTTGATGGTGTGCCCCCCCTGGTCCGCCGGAGAGGCCGGGTTTGACCCCCGGGGCCGTCAGATTCTGGTGATTGACCCGGGCCAGGGGTTCGGCACCGGCAGCCACGCCACCACCGCCCTGGCCCTGGAAATGGTGGAATCGGCGTTAATCCTACAGCCCCCCCCCGCCCGTTTTTTGGATGTGGGGTGCGGCTCCGGCATATTGGCCATTGCCGCCCGACTGCTGGGGGTGACAGGAGACATCTGCGCGGTGGATAACGATTGCGGGGTGATGGAGGATGTCCGGCGGAATTTCAAATTGAACGGACTTCGCCCCCCCCTGTTGGCCTGTTGCGGGCCGGAGGCTGTAAACGGCCCTTTTCAAATGATCACGGCCAACATCATCGCCCCGGTGTTGCTGGCCTTGCAGCCTGCCCTTACCCGGCTGGCCGCCCCTGGGGCGGCGCTGGTGTTAAGCGGCATCCTGTCCTTTCAGACCGGGGAGGTGTTGGCGGCCTACCGCGATGGTGGATGGTCTTTGAAAGAACAGCGGGAATCAGAACTTGCGGAGGGAGGAGACCACTGGCATGCCTTGCTGTTGGAAAACACCCGAAACCCCATAAGGTGAACCCCCAAACCGAATGCGCATCATGAAAAAAACCACCTTTGAAGAAGCCTTGAAAAGCCTGGAAACCAGCGTTCGCAAACTGGAGGAAGGCTCCCTGGGATTGGAGGAATCCCTGAAAACCTTTGAGGAGGGCATCCAGTGGTCCCGCCAGTGCCAACAACGGCTGGCCGAGGCCGAAAAAAAGGTGGAAATCCTGTTAAAAACCGATAAGGAGGAACTCACCCAGGTGGCTTTTGATCTGGGTGAGGATGAATAGTTGGCCCCAAACCGGGCGCAAGGAGGAAAACCGAAGGCCGAAAGTTTTTTTTGCCGGATTGAATGGATAATTGAAGCACAAGGTGGTACTGGATAGACAAAGACTGGCGGAACCAGCATCCCCCTCCGCATTTTCACCACACAATCCCAGAAGACCGCTGACCGGTCATGACAAGAGAGAACACCATGCTGAGCTATTTTAAAGACATGCGTATCGGGACCAAAGTCTCATTCTCATTTGCGACGATTCTGATCATCATGGGGTTGTCCTCCCTGGGGATCTTCCTGGTAACAGAAATCGTGAAGGGCAAGACCATCAAGGCCAAGCAGGACAGCTTTGTTTATTCCCAAAAAGCCCAACAGATGAAGCTGAATGTGGTGCAGGTTCAGCAGTGGCTGACAGATATTTCGGCCACCCGGGGACAGGACGGCCTGAACGACGGGTTTGAACTGGCCCAGCTAAACGCGGATGAATATCTGAAAACATTGGGGGAATTCCGCACATATTATCAAAAAAACAACCCGGAAAACCTGCCGGTCGTCGGCCAGTTGGAAGCCCTGTTTCTCAGCTATTACAACACCGGGATCAAAATGGCCAAAGGATATGTGGCCGGAGGCCCCGCCGTCGGCAACAAACTGATGAGCGGGTTTGACAAATCCGCCACAGCCCTTACCGAACAACTGGATGTTTTTGTGCACCATGAAACCCAGGACCTGGATGAGGACATTGCGGATATTGTGTTGTCTTTAAACAGCCTGCGGGCGGGGATTGTGGTGGCCGGCTTTTTGGCGGTCAGCATCGGGTTGCTGTTGGCCATCTGGCTGACCCGTTCCGTCACCAAGCCCCTGGGCAGTGTGGTGCATCAAATTGAGGAGATGACCAAAGGCCACATGGTGGAGCGGCTGGAGGTGACCTCCCATGATGAAATCGGGGACATGATAGAATCCATTGACCATTATGCCGAAGACCTTCAGGCCGGCACCGTATCCGCCCTCACCAAACTGGCCCAGGGGGACCTGACTTTTCAGGCCCACCCCAAGGATGCCAACGACGTGATGGGCATGGCCCTGAAAATGGTGGGGGAAAACCTGAACAAACTGGTGATGGAAATCCATGTGGCCGGAGATTATATCGCCTCCGGCTCATCAGAGGTGGCCACCGCTTCCTCGTCCGTATCTCAGGGGGCGGTGGAAGAGGCTGCCGCCCTGGAACAGATTTCCACCTCTCTGACCGAGCTTTCCAGCAAAACAAAAACCAATGCTGAAAACGTCACCCAGGCAAACCGTCTGGCCCAGGAATCCAAAAAGGCCGCGGAGGATGGCGGCGGCATCATGACCCGCATGGTGGAATCCATGCGGCAGATCAACACCAGCAGCGAGGAAATCGCCAAGATCATCAAAATGATTGACGATATTTCCTTTCAGACCAACCTGTTGGCCTTAAACGCCGCGGTGGAGGCCGCCAGGGTGGGGAAATACGGCAAAGGGTTTGCCGTGGTGGCCGAGGAGGTTCACTCCCTTTCGGAAAAAGCGGCCAAAGCGGCCAAAGACTCCGCCTCCCTGGTGGATACCGCCCATCATCAGATCTCCGCCGGGGTTTCCATTGCGGAAGAATCGGCCAAATCCTTCAGCCTGATCACCTCCAAGGTGGAAAAAGTATCCGACCTGATGGGGGAAATCGCTTTGTCCTCCACCGATCAGGCCCATGCCATTTCGCAAGTCAGCCAAACCCTGGAGCAGATGCAGGGGGTTGTGGGGCAAAATTCAGCCAGCGCGGAGCAATCCGCCGCTGCCGCGGAAGAATTGGCCGCCCAATCCGCCCAGTTGAAGGAAATGATCTCCCGGTTCAGGGTGAGGGAGAAAGTGGCCTCCGGAAAGGTGATTCAATTGCGCCCCAAACCCGTTGCCCAAGATTGGAAAAATTTGGGGGGGCCGGTCCACCTGACCCCCCCCCGGCCCGGAGGAAGTTTTCCATCCACATCTCAACCACAACCCCCCCGGCCAACGGCACCCAGCCAACAGGCCCAGCCGGGGCCAGCCACGCCGGATTCCGATGAGCCCCCAACCAACGGGTCTTCTACCAACAAAGGCAATGGGGGCGGCCCAACCGCGTAAACCGACGATTTTCGGTGGAACCCCATCCGGTTGGAAGGATTTCCTCCTGTTTCCGGCAGGGGGCCTCACAAAACTGCCGATAGAAAACGAGGGCCGGCCCCATGGATTGTCCGCAGATTGCGTACACCGGCGGAACTGTGGTGCATTCTTTTTTTTGTTTTTTCGGTTTGGCTTATGCCCCAGCCGGAGATTTGGGGGGGGCCTTCTTTAAGGGAAGGAAAACCTTGAATACTGTCCCCTTGCCTGGATTGCTTTCCACCATCACCGCCCCCTGATGGCTTTTCACCGCGCCATACACCATGGCCAAACCCAGGCCGGTGCCTTTCCCCACAGCTTTGGTGGTAAAAAACGGGTCAAAAATCCGGCCCAGGTTCTCTTCTGCAATCCCGCAACCATTGTCTGCCACCAAAAACCGCACCATGGGTTTCCCTTTGAATTCCGGGTGGAGAGCCAGCAATCCGTTGTCTGGCTCCACCCGGGAAAGTTCCATCCTGATTTCCGGGTTTTCAATTCCCTCCAGGGCATCACAGCCATTGTTGATCAACTGGGTCAACACTCTTTCCAATTGCTTGGGGTCCCCATCCACCATCAGGGTTTCCTGAGGAAACCGGGTAAGCACCTGAATGTTTTCCGGAAGGGTGTATCCGGTGAACTTCAATGCGTCGCGGGCCAGATCGTTGGCGGAAATTCCAATTTTTTTGGATTTTGTCTGACGGGAAAAGGTGGAAAGCTGGGTGACAAGATCGGTGGCCCGGATGGTCAGACGGTCCATGCGGTCCAGGTTTCCCTGAACCGTTTCCAGGTCTTTTGTCTTTTCTTTCACCAAAAACAGGTTTCCGGTGATCCCGGTTAGGATATTGTTGAAATCATGGGCAATCCCCCCAACCAGGGTGGAGATGGCCTCCATTTTTCCGGCTTCACGGAGCTTGTCTTCCAATATTTCCTGATGGGTGACATCCTCATGAATACTGACGAAATGGGAGGTTCTGCCGGATTCATCCCGGATGGGGGCCACGGTCATCCTTATGGTGTGTAAACTGCCATCCCGGCGTTGAAGCACCCATTTTTGCCGTGGAAGTTCCTCACCTCCGGGGAGTGTAAACAGGTTTAGGTAAGCTTTGGGGTCAAACCCCACCATTTCCAACACAGAAACCGGCCTGCCTTTCACAACCCCAACCGGATAACCGGTTAGGCTTGTAAACGCCCCGTTTACATATTCTATCAGGCCGTTCCTGTCGGTGATCATCACCCCCTCGGCGGCCTGTTCTATGGCCTGGGACAATATCCGCAAACGATGCTCCACCCTTTGGCGCTCTGTGATATCCCTGGCGATGGCAATGATGATTTCCTGATTGTCGTTTTCCCGAAACAGGTTTTCTCCCATATCCACCGGAAACCGGGAGCCGTCCTTGCGACGGATCCAGGTGACAGCCCCCCCCTCGGCCACCGATCCATCCACCACCTGACGAAAATGGTTTTTCAGGGTTTTTGCGTCGTAATCGGCCATCAACGGGGTTGGCCCCAGGGACATCAATTCCTCCCGGCTGTAGCCGGTCATGCGGGGGGCCGCCGCGTTAAACGCCAGAAAGGTCAGGGCTTTGGGGTCTATCAGAAAGATGGCATCCTGGCAGGAATCCAGGGCGGCGTTAAACCGGGTGAGTTCAGCCAGGGCCTGCTGGCGGTCATCCTCCAAATTCCGGGTGTGTGCCTCATTCACCCGGCACAGGGCCAAGGCCCTGGAAAAATTTTTCAGCACCGGCTCCAGCATGACCCCGATGGTCACCGGCACGGCAGGCTGGTGGTTGCCCATCAGCAGAAACAATCCGGATTCACCCACGGGAAGCACGATGGCGGTTACAAAGTGCAATTGTTTGCCAAACGGTGTTTGCCAAAGGGATGGGTCCTTCAGCCAAATTTGTTTGGATTCCACCAAAGCCTGGGGCAGCACAAAAGACTGCCCCTCCTTTTGGGCCAACACATGGCTGCCGATGGCCACGTCCATCCGGAACCCATCCCCCATCTGTTTGGAAACAGAGGATTGTTGTTCACCGGTTGAGGGCGGAGGGTCTGAAAT
>JAOUFO010000055.1 GCA_029858165.1 Deltaproteobacteria bacterium
CACACCCCCCCCTGAATCGGCACAACCCTCCGCGGCACCGGCAATGGAACCGGCCATCAACAGGGGGCCGCCCCCCGTTCCAAAAGAAGGGGAAGAGCCGGTGGATTACGCTTTTTACCGGGAAACGAAAAACAGAGGATGCGAGCGGGTGACCGGGGTGGTTCCGGTGATTCAGGACCCCAGCCGGAAAGGGCGGTTTTTTCTGGGGGCACCCCAGGATATTGAAGATTTGATTGTGCCGGTCAACAAGGCGGAATTGTTCCTGGCGGCCACATTCAGCCACTCCCTGGCCCCACAGGGAGAACTGCCGCCGGGGCAGAAAAAAATTGCGGCGGTGTTGTTTATCGGCAAAACCAGCCGCCCGGAATCCCCCCTGGAGCCGCCCCCGTTTCAAAAAATGAGCCTGCGTCAATTGGCCCTGAAATCCAAAAAAGAAGGCAAAAACCCGCTGATTCATCCGGGAGAAAACGCCCCCAGGGCCTTTTTCCCCCCCACCGCCCCCGCACCCTGAACCTCAACCCCTCCCGGTTTTTTTTTAGACCTGCCCCAAACGCCGCAGGCTGGAGGGTGCCTTTCCTTTTGGGGCGGTGCCCCAAACCCCGCAAGGGAACGTGGTTCCCTTGACCCTGTATACTCTTTCTTTAAAACCTGTAAATGAGGGGCGCGGAGGGGCACGCTCCCCCGCTGGCTTTTTTCTTTTTGCGGTCTGTCCGGCAACCGGATTCGCAAACCTTCCCTCTCCCCCCGCCCTTCGGGCGCCCCCTGGAATGCTGTCCAGCACCAGCACCGGCTTCCGCTTGTCGGCTTAGCCTCCATGCGGTGTTAGCCGGGCTGGTGCCTTTCTTTTTGGGGCCTAACGCGGGGCTTTCAGCCTGATTTCCCCGGCGGCGATTTTTTGCAGGGTGGCGGTGTAGAGCCGGTGTTCCGCCTGAAGCACCCTGGCCTGAAGGGTTTCCGGGGTGTCATTGGGGAGAACGGCCACCCTGGTTTGGGCCAGGATGGCTCCCCGGTCATATTCGTGGTTGACCAGATGGACGGTGGCCCCGGTTTCCTGCTCTCCGGCTTGCAGCACCGCCCCGTGGACATGGAGGCCGAACATCCCCTGCCCGCCGTATTTGGGTAGCAGGGCCGGGTGGATGTTGAGGATTCGGTCCGGGAAGGCCCCCAACACCGCCGGGCCGATTTTTTTCATGTATCCGGCCAAAACCACCAGATTCACCCCATGGGTTTGAAGGGCGGCAGCGATGGCACGGTCCACCCCCTGGGGGTGGGTGGCCTCTGAAAGGTGCAGGGCGGGGATTCCGGCCTTTCGGGCACGCTCCAGGGCCGGGGCGGTGGAATTGTTGGAAATCACAATTTGGGCGGCGGCGTTCAACCGGCCGGAGCCGATGGCATCCAAGACGGCCTGGAGATTGGAACCGCCATGGGAGGCCAGAAACCCCAATTTCAAGGGTTCCGGCTGGACCGTTGGGGGGGTTTTAGCCACGGGCGGTTTGGGGGGGCGGTGGGTTAGGGCCGGAAAGGGCCGGGTGGAGCTTTCATTTTGGCTGTGCGGTTAATTGGCAATCGTGGGTTGGACCACAAACAGCAGGTCCCCCTGATTCACGGTTTTGCCTGTTTCGGCCAGCACCCGGGTCACTTTGTAAGTCACGCCGGGGTCGTACAGAGGTTCTTCCCCCCGGTTGAAATCCAGCAGGCTGATGGATTCAAACACCTTCATGGCTTCCATCAGACACAGGGTGCGGGAGGCTTCAAACTCCTGGTTCAGTTCCACAAAGGGGGGTTCATCCGGGGTGGGGGAATTGTAAAACACCCCGGTGCGGGGGGCCAGGACCTTTAATTCGGTGGAGCCTTCTATGGTGATGGATTTGCGGTCTATGGTTACTCCCAAAGAGCCGGAGCGGGCTTCCATGGAAGCCAGAATTTTTCCCAGGTTGGCCCGTTGGTAAAACCCTTTCAAAAACCCGGTGTCATAATCGCCGGATTGAAACACCTTGTCGGAAAGGATCGCCTCCATCAGGGTGGTGTTGGTGTACACCCCTTCCACCTTCATTTTGGCCATATAATCCAGCAGGATGGAAATGACATCCTCCCGGTCTTTGCCGTGGGCGATGATTTGCAAAATCAGGCTGTCATAATAGGGGGGGATGGCCTTGCCTTCCCGGACCGCCTGGATCACCCGCACTTTGGGGTTTTCCGGCAGGTACAGTTTTGTCACCGTACCTGGGGCGGGGGAAAAACTGATTTTGCCGTCGGAGGCCAGTTCCATTTTTTCGGCGTTGATCCGCACCTCCATGGCGTAGCCGTTGACCACAGGCTTCAATTGGGCGATGGAGCCGCCGGAGGCGATTTTAATCTGTTCCGCCACAATATCCACCCCGCATACCATTTCGGTCACCGGGTGTTCCACCTGCAACCGGGTGTTCATTTCCATAAAATAAAAGGCATCATTCACCCGGTCATAAATGAACTCAATGGTGCCTGCCCCCACATAATTTACATCATCGGCCAGTTTGGTGGCGTGGCGGGTGATTTCATCCACCTTTTCCTGGGTGAATTGATAGGATGCGGATTCTTCCACCAGTTTTTGGTTGTCCCGCTGGACGGAACAATCCCGGTAACCCAGAATCCGGGTGTTGCCTTTTCCGTCCCGCATCACCTGGGCTTCCACATGGCGCATGGATTCCACAAATTTTTCCAAATAGACATCCCCGTTGCCAAAAGCCCCGAAGGCCTCCTGAGTGGTGGCCTGGAACGACTTGAGGAAATCCTCCGATTTGCCCACCACCCGCATTCCCTTGCCCCCACCCCCGAAGGCGGCCTTGATCAGCACGGGATAGCCGATTTCATCGGCAATGGCTTTGGCCCGTTCAGGGTCGGTCACCACCCCGTGGCTGCCCGGCACCACCGTCACCTTCAGGCGGCGGGCGGTGGCGATGGCGTTGGATTTGTTGCCCATCATTTCCATGCTGAGATGGCTGGGTCCGATAAAATTAAACCCGTGACGGCGGCACCGTTTGGCGAAATCAGGGTTTTCCGATAAAAACCCGATGCCCGGATGGATGGAATCCACCTCTTCTTTTTCAGCGATGCGGATGACGCTCATGCCGTTCAGGTAACTTTCCTGGGGGGTGTTGCCTCCCAGACACACCAGATGGTCTCCGTCCCGCAGCAGTTCCGCCGGGTGGCTTTCCATATCGGCATCCGATTGGACCAAAACCACCCTGGCTCCGGCGGTATGGGCTCCTTCCACCAATCTGGCGGCGGTGCAGCCCCGGGCGTGAATCAGCACTTTCTTCACCGGAGCAAAAATCACCTCCGGCGGAATTTTCTCTTTGCGGCCTTTGACCTCCGGGGTTTTGTATTCCCCTTTTAAAATCCGGGCGATGGCCTGATGGATGGTTTCCTGGGCCACCGGGATGGCCGGGTCTATCTCCCGCAGACGGTCGTCAATCCCGGAGTCAAAGGGGTTTACCGTCAGACCATCCATGGCCCCCGGTTTGGCTGAAAGATAATTGGCCAAAATGGCTTGGGCCGGCAGATGGCTGGGCACCACCCGCTGCCCGGCAAAGGGGATCACCGCGCCGGAAAGATAAAAAGTCTTGACCAGCCGGTGGGTGACAAAACTGGCCTGGGCACCCCCGGTACAATCCCGGAAGCCGAAACAGATGACCGGCAGGTCGTTGTCCTTTACAAACCGGGTGATCCGGTCGTTGATCACGGCCATGGAAAACAGCGCCCCGGCCCCCTCCTTGGTCTGCATCCCCCCGGAGGAGATGAACATCACCACCGGAAGGCGGCTGGCGGCGCATTCGGCCAACAGCTTGCACACTTTTTCGCCGCTGGCCATATCAAACGCCCCGGCCTGAAACTGGGTGTTGGAAATCACCACCCCCACCCGGGTGGTCTCCAGGGCTTTGGACCCTTCGGGTGTAAAATCGGCCAGCCCGGTGATGACCCCTACCGGTGGAATGGAATTTTCCAGGGCGCGGTCTATGGATTGGCGGAAGCCGGGGAACCGCACCGGGTCGCTGGTCATCAGGTGGCCGTTTAGCTCCCTGAAATTGGAAAACAGGGAATCCAGTATTTTGCGGGGGGGGATGGAGTTGGTTTTTTTGATTTCCGCCAGGAGATTTTGGATCAGCAGGTCATCATAAGCCTGATTCAACCGGTTCCAGAAATCCTTGATGCCGATGTTGCGGGGGTTGATGCGGCCGTCAAACCGTTTTTCCCCCCGTTGGGCCGCGTACAGGGCCGGCATCAGGGTGGAAAAATAATAAGAAACCAGCCCGAACAGCGGTTCACTCAACCGGGGAAACACCGACCGCTTCCATTCACTTACCTGACGCATCAGTTTTTCGGCGTTGCGCTGGGAAATAAAGGATTCCAGCCAGGTGAAAAACTCCCGGCGCACTTCATCTTCCGATTCCCCTTCAAATATCCCATGGTAGGAGGCCACCGCATCCACAAACACCTTTTCCATCAGGGATTCCATGGAGGGCTGGGAAATGGCGTTGTTTTGCTTTAACTCCCGGGCAATCATCGGCAGGTTGTCTATCAGTTTGTTGTACAGCAGATCAAACAGCACCAGATTCTTGGCCTCCCACGGGAACCTGTCCGCCACAGGCTTTAACCGCAGAATGTCTATCAGGTCGGCTTCCGGCAGGGGTGCCGGTTCCAGTTCAGATTTAAGTTCCAGATGGCTCAGCAGGGTGACAAGGTTGTCCCGGGCGGCCTCCTTCCAAAAGTTGTACAGGTGCAGTGCCATGGACCGCGTCAGTTTGCGGGTGGCCTTGTTAAAATTGTCTTCCGGGCGACCCATAAAAAAGCTGGCGATGGGATGGCGCTCGGAGCCAAGCCCTTTGCGGGTATCCAGAAATTTTTTGTAACGGTGGGACAATTCATCGTTGTAGCGCACCTCCAGGGGGGCTTCCAGCCAGCGGTTGAACCGGTCCTTGCGGTCCCGTTCCAGGCGGTTTTGCAATTCGCCGCCGGGCATGGATTGAGGGTCCGTATGAGAATGGCGCAGACTGGATTGGCTGGAAAGCCGCATCCTCAATTTCTGGTATCGGTGAAACCGGTAAACCGAACCGAACACATTGAGCATGCCGGTGGGGGTTTTATCGGAAATGCGGTTTTCTTCTATCAGCAGTTCGGAAGGGTTGAGGTAACGGTGGATGGATTCCTGATAATGGTGGAAAAAGTAGTCGTTCACCGGGTCCCGCAGCCATTCCTCGGCGTTGGTTTCCACCGCTTCAACCGCGGTGAAAATGGCCTGCAACAGGGCCGCCGGAGGATGGCTCTCCAGGGGGGAGTAATCCACCACCCCGTCCAGATACCCCCTTTGGAACAGTTCGTAAGAGGAAACCCCCATGTATTTGGCGCATTCCTGCCAGGATAAATTGTAATTGTAGGCGATTTCCGCCAATCCCATGGGATGAATGGTGTTGAACACCCCATCCCTTACAGAAAGCAGTACATTGGTGGTTGCCAGGGGGATGGCCCCGCCGCTGTATCCGTTGCCGAACACAACCCCCACCGTGGGCAATTGCAGATTGGCCATTTCAAAGATCAGTTCGGATATGGAATGGGCCTGATTGTTGCGGTTGGCCTCCTCCCCCGCATCGGCGCCGGGGGTGTCAATAAAGGTGACCACCGGCATTCCCAGGGAGGAATAATAACGCACCATATCCGCCGCGCGGGTGTGGTGATGGGGCATCCATACCCCGTTGCGGCTTTTGCGGTTTTGGGCCAAAAACAGCAACCTGCGTTTGCGGTCTCCGGTGGTAAATTCAATTTCCGCCAAAAACAGGGGGCCGTCGGATACTTCGTGGATGATCCTCCCGCCCAGTTGGCGGATGACCTCCGGGGCACTTTTTCTTTTGGGGTTTTCTGAGGGGAAGACCGTCAGGCGGATGTAATCGTCCACGCTCAACCGGTGAAGGCGGCGGATGGCCTGCTCCACCTCATCCGGTTTGAGCACCCCCTTCAGCATAGGCTCCATTAAAAACCCCGGCCGTTTGCCGGAAGTGATGGCGAGGTCGCTGGCCAGTTTTTCGGCTTCAAGATAAACCAGCCTGCGGCTGTTGATTTGGTGGACCATCCGTGTGGGTTTCCTTAAGCTTTATCATTTGAACAAATCAGGGATCACTCAAATCCGCCGGAATCACTTAGAAATTACCAGTCTTAATCTTTTTTGGCACTTATCTTTTGGTGATTCCCCCCAACAATTAGAGCAACTCACAAATAAACCAATACTATGAGACCTCTGCATAACTGCCAAAAGCTCCCGTTTTGATAAAAAAGCGGGGGTTTGGGGGCCGCAGGCCTCCAATCATATCAACCCCCTTCCCTTTGGGAAGGGGGCAGGGGGATGGGAAAAAACGAGTTGTGCAGAGGCCTCAGAAGAAAAGATGGTTGGGGCCGCGGCGGGTCATCGTCGTGGAAACACCCGGCTGTTGTGTGAACCCAAGCGAACCGGAGGACTGGTCATGGCCAAGAACACAAAAAAAGAGGTGGATCTTTCCTTTCTGACAGCTTTTGATCTCCCCATGAACAAAGAGGGCATCAAACAATCTTTTGCCAACCATGTGGAATTCACTCTTGGAAAAGACCAGTATTCGGCCACTCCCAACGATTATTTCAAATCCATGGCCTACTCGGTGCGGGACCGCATGTTTGACCGCTGGAACAAAACCCAACAGGCCTATTACAACTCCAACGAAAAAAGAATCTATTACCTGTCTTTGGAATTTCTGATCGGGCGCATTCTGGAGGACTCCATCATGAATCTGGATGTCCGGGAGGAAAGTCGTCTGGCCCTGGAAGATCTGGGCATGGATATGGATGACCTGATTTCCAAAGAATGGGATGCGGGGCTGGGCAACGGGGGGCTGGGGCGGCTGGCCGCCTGTTTTTTGGATTCCATGGCCACCCTGGGCCTGCCCGCCGTGGGGTACGGCATCCGTTATGAATTCGGGATTTTCAAACAGATCCTGGTGGACGGCAATCAGGTGGAAAACCCGGACAACTGGCTGCGGTATGGCAACCCCTGGGAGATTGAGCGGCCGGAAAGATTGTACCCGGTCCGGTTTTACGGCCATGTGGCAAACTACCAGGACGAAACGGGGCAGAACCGGGTTTCCTGGAACGACACCGAAAATGTGATGGCCATGGCCTACGATATTCCGGTGCCGGGCTATCGCAATGAAACGGTAAACACCCTGCGGCTGTGGGGGGCCAAATCCACCCGGGAATTCAATTTCACCAACTTCAACGAAGGGGACTACATCCAGGCGGTCCACGACAAAAACACCAGCGAAAACATTTCCAAGGTGTTGTACCCCAACGATTCCCCCATCCAAGGCAAGGAACTCCGTTTAAAACAGGAATACTTTTTTGTGACCGCCACCCTCCAGGATGCCCTGCGCCGCGCCCTGAAGCACGATCACAAAATAGGCGATCTGCCCCGCTACGCGGTGTTTCAACTCAACGACACCCATCCGGCCATCGCCATCCCGGAACTGATGCGGATTCTGATGGATGAAAGCCGGGTGGGCTGGGAGGAAGCCTGGGAGATCACCACCCGGTGCTTTGCCTATACCAACCACACGGTGCTGCCGGAGGCTCTGGAGGTGTGGCCGGTGGCCCTGATGGAACGGCTTCTGCCCCGCCATATGCAAATCATTTACGAAATCAACCGGCGGTTTCTGGATGGGGTGCGTTCCAGGTTTCGGGGGGATGATGGAAAGATACAAAGGATGTCCCTGATCCAGGAAGGGGCCGAGCGTCAGGTGCGCATGGCCCACCTGGCCATCGTGGGGTCTTTCTCGGTAAACGGGGTATCCAAGCTGCACAGCGATTTGCTGAGGGACCGGGTTTTCCCCGATTTTTCCGCTTATTTTCCGGGAAAATTCAACAACAAAACCAACGGCATCACCCCCCGCCGCTGGTTGAAAAAATGCAACCGGGGTTTGGCGCGTCTGATCACCTCCAAAATAGGCGAAGGGTGGGTGACGGACCTGGCCCAATTGAAAAAGCTGGAGCAATGGGCCGATGATTCCGCCTTTCAGGACCAATGGCGTCAGGTAAAACGGCACAACAAGGAAACCCTGGCCCAACAGCTTGCCTGCTACGGGGTGATTGCGGACCCGGATTCTCTGTTTGATGTGCAGGTGAAGCGGATTCACGAATACAAAAGGCAGTTGTTGAACATTCTCCATGTCATGCATCTGTACCGCACCTACAAAACCAATCCCCCCAAAAACATTGTTCCCCGCACTTTTGTGTTTGCGGGCAAAGCCGCCCCCGGCTACCTGACCGCCAAACGCATTATCCGGCTGATCAACGCCGTGGCCTGGACCGTCAACCGGGACCGGGAAACCGGGCCGTACCTGAAAGTGGTGTTTATGCCGGATTACAATGTCTCTCTGGCGGAAATCATCATGCCGGCGGCGGATATCTCCGAGCAGATTTCCCTGGCCGGCACAGAAGCCTCCGGCACCGGCAACATGAAGCTTTCCTTAAACGGCGCCCTGACGGTGGGTACCCTGGACGGGGCCAATGTGGAAATCATGGAGGCGGTGGGGGCCGACAACATTTTTATCTTCGGCTTAAAAGAAGGGGATGTGGACCAGGTGAAGGCCGCCGGATACAACCCCCGCCATTATTACAACACGGACCCCAACCTGAAAGGGGTGTTGGATATGCTGGAAGCAGGGGATTTTTACCAGGAGGACCGGGCTTTGTTCCGCCCTTTGGTGGATTACCTGTTGAACCAGGACCCTTTTTTGGTGTTGGCCGATTTCAACCGTTATGTGGCCTGTCAGGAGCGGGTATCGGCCTTGTACCGGGACCCGGCGGCCTGGACCAAAACATCCATTATCAATGTGGCCAACATGGGCCGTTTTTCCAGTGATTCCACCATCGCCGAATACGCCAGGGATATCTGGAAGGTCCCCCCCGCACCCCACCGGATGGTGGATGCCGGGGCCAAGGCTTCAAGGGCCAAAAAATAAGCCTTGGGGGCCAGACGGAAATCCTGCCGGGAAGAAGCCATCGGGAAGCGACCATCAACGGGGCTGAAACCCCGCCGCGGCCCCCTCCCGGCGGGGGTCCACCCCGGTTTGCCACAGGGCTTCCCCCGGCTTGCGCCACAGAATATGCAACCCGCTGTTTTGATCTTCCATTTGGACAG
>JAOUFO010000402.1 GCA_029858165.1 Deltaproteobacteria bacterium
ATCTTCAACACAGCTCTGGAAGAGGCGGTGCTTTCCGGAAAAGTGGATTTTGCCACCTGTTCGTTCAAAGATGTGGAATCCGAACTTCCGGGGGGGGTGAGTGCTGTTCCGGTGTTGGAGCGGGAGGACCATCGGGATGTGTTGGTGAGCCGCCATGGGGTGGGGTTGGACCGATTGCCCCAGGGGGCCTTGCTGGCGACCAGTTCCCCCCGGCGCGTCAGTCAATTGAGGGCTTTTCGTCAGGATTTCCGGTTCCAACCCTTAAGGGGGAACATCACCAGCCGGGTGACACGGGATGTGGAAAAATTTGACGGGGTGGTGCTGGCCGCGGCCGGAGTGCGCAGGCTGGAATTGCACGACAAGGTGACCGATTGGATCGGGGAGGATGTTTTGCTTCCCGCCCCGGCCCAGGGGGCTCTGGGGTGTGAGTATCAAACCGGACGGGAGGATATCCAACACATGATCAGCTTGTTGGTCCACCCGCCGACCCTGCAATGTGTGGAGGCGGAAAAAGCGTTTCTGGTCCGCATGAGCGGGGGGTGTTACGCCCCCATCGGAGCCTTGGCCGCCTTAGAGAATGGAAGGTTGCGGCTGCGTTGCCGGGTTGTATCCCTGGATGGCCGAACCAGGGTGGAAGAGGAGGCCCAAGGGGAGGATTGGCCCACGGTGGTGGAGCAACTGGCCCAAAAAGCCATCCAAAAAGGGGCCGATGTCATTGTGCGGGAAACCCGTCAAACCATTGTGGAATCCAAGCCCAGAGCCCCTGCAAAAAAGTAACCCACCCGAATCAAAAGCAGATCGCGGGTTTAAGACAAAAAAACGGCCGGGAAAGAGATGAAAAACAGTCTCTTGCCTGGCCGTTGTGCCATTATTGGCCCTGTCCGCAGGACCGGAAGTTTCCTTTACACGCCGAGGAAAGCGGTCCGGGCATTTTGGAACACATCCGACCGAACCACCACATAATCCGCATGCAGGATTTCCGGATTTTTGGCAAACCCCTGAAGGTTGCCGGGGGCGATGTTGGCCAGTCCCGCCGGTTTTTTAGCCTTTTTGGCGGCGGCCATGCCCATTTTCAGCAATTCCAACACTGCCGGGTGGTCTTCCTTGAAGTAAGCCTTCACCAGCACGTTTTTGGCGTCCATTCCCTGGGCCGTCTGAGCGATTTCTCCCACATCAAACAGAAAACCGTCCACTTGGTCCGCAAACTGCCCCATTGTCAATATCTGGGCCGGAGTGCGGACCAGCATCTGGTATTTCAGGCCGTCATTGTTGTGCTTCATGCCGTTGGAACCTAACAGACCGACCACGGCTTTCAATTCCTTTTCGGATTGGCAGGCGGGCAATATAACGGAAATGTTGCTCATGCCCATTTCCTTGTGGGCTTTTTTCAGCCCGGCCAGTTCCAGCAGAAAGGCATCCTCATAATCCAGGTCCGTAAAGCGGGCCGCACCACGGGCACCCAGCATGGAGTTGGCCTCATCCATTTTAAAGGCACTGCCTCCAACCAGCCGGTCCAAATCCCGGCTGGGGGCATCCGGCAGCAACACCTGAACCGGTCTGGGGTACACCGAAGAGGCGATGCGTCCAATCCCTTCGGCCAGTTTGTTGACAAAATATGCCTCTTTGTCCGGGTAGCCTTTGCTCAACTCATCAATCTGAGCTACGGTCCTGGACTCCTCTCCCGATTTTTTCCACCCGGAGTAGGCCTTGCAGGCCAGAGGGTGAACCTTCACCTCATCCCGAATGATTTCATCCATGCGGACCAGCCCAATGCCCTGAATGGGGTACTGGGAGGCCGGGAACGCGTTGTCCGGATTGCTCTCATGAAAATAGAAGGGGGTTTTGGGCATTTCCAATTCTTTAAGGCGGATGGTTTCCGACTTAAAGGGCAGTATGCCTTCATACACCAACCCTTTGCTGCCCCCGGAACAGGACACGGTGATATCTGAATCCGGGGGAATGTTTTTGGAGCCGCTCCCGGTGCCCACAATACACGGAATCCCAAGTTCCCGTGAAATGATGGCCGCATGGCAGGTGCGACCCCCCTGGTCGGTCACAATGGCGCTGGCCACCTTCATGATCGGCACCCAGTCGGGATCGGTCATTTCGGTTACCAGGACGGAACCTGGCTTGAAGGTGCTGATATCCTTTGCACTTTTGATCACATGGGCCTTGCCTGTGCCTACAGAATCCCCCACGGCCATCCCTTCGGCCAATACACGGCTGGT
>JAOUFO010000403.1 GCA_029858165.1 Deltaproteobacteria bacterium
CTAGGGATCCACCGCCGGGCAGCAGTCGGATTTGGAACCGTGCCCGCTGTTCATCCAGGTATTCGTTTTTGGTGTTGCTGTTGAATTTGTGCGCCCCGTTGGCGGCGGCGTAAATCCCCCCCCCATAGAATGCCACGGTGAAAAAGGCGAACACCGCCCCCAAGGCCGGTTGGTCCGATTGAATGGAAGTGACAGTGGCGTAGGCAAACAATCCGGTGAAAAAAAAGACCATGGCCCCTTCTCCGTATCGGCCGGTGTACAGGCTGCCCGCCCCCGGAACCACGGCGGAAAGCCCCCCCGCCAGCCAGGGGGATTTCTCCGGCAACGGCGGAAGAGGGTCCATCGCCGCGACAAACCCGGCGGCGGCTGGCTGGCCGGGCCATGCGGGAGAAATCCCTTTCAGTTCCCCCAAAGCGGCGGCGATGGATTCCTCCCGCAGGGGATAGGGCTTGTCCAGGCCGGTATCCAGCCAGCCCACGCTTTTTAAAAAACGGATGTCATCCCCCGCCCCGGCCAGGGAAGATTGGCCCCCTTCCCGCTCCACAGCGGCCAGGGCCGTCAGGGCTGCCCCCGGCTCTCCCCCCAACAGATAGGCTTTGGCAATGGCCAGCCGGGCCGCACCTGCTTGGCGCCCCTGAGGAAAGTAATGGATCAACCTTTTGTATTCGGATATGGCCCGGTAATACTCCTGCTGGGCAAACAATTCCTCCGCGAAGGAAAACACCCCCTCCTCTGTCAGACGCAGAGCGGCCTGGGATGCTGATTTTGCCTGGGGCGGCTGATCTCCAGGGGGCAAAGCCGAGGCCGTCTGGGGCAAAAACAGGGCCGACTGGATCAGGGTTAGGGCCATCCAAAGCCACACCCTGCTTCCCGCCGTGAGGCGGGACCCCCTGCCCTCCGCCCTCAGGCAGGAAACTTTTCCCCAAGCGGAGGCTTGCCCCGGATGCTGACCGCCACAAAACAAGGCGGGGCCGCAGGCTGTCCTGGATTCGGCATGGGCTGACATGATTTTTCTTTCGGCAGGCAGTGAAACTTTGGGCTGAAAGGAGTATTATCTCTGTGTACCAGGACCTTTCCGCTTTGGAAACCGTCCTGTGGGGGACAATCCAGATTCGGTGAGGCTTATGCGTGTGTTGATAGGGGGAGGAAGCGGCTTTTTGGGCACGGCTCTGTGCCGATGGTTGGAAGCCTCCGGCCATACCGTGACCCTGATTTCCACCAGGGCAGGGATGCCGCCCCGGCCGGGGGATTCTGCCCTGGCCAAACAACGGGCCAGAATCCATGCTCTGGGGGGCGCCCTGGGTGCCGGGGCGGTTGCCTGGGAACCCAGCGCCTTAAAACGGGCTGTGGCCACCCATGACGCGGTCGTCAATCTGGCCGGGGCAGGGCTTTCCGGCAGCCGTTGGACCCCCGCCTACAAAAAACTGATGGAAGACAGCCGGGTGGGAACCACCCGGATGCTGGTGGAGGCCATGGCCAGGGTGGAGGCCAAAGACAGGCCCCGGTGTTTTATCGGGGGTTCGGCCATCGGCTGCTATCTGCCCGATGAAAGCATGGAATACACCGAGGATTCCCCCCTTTCCCCCGCAGGGGAAGGTCCGGGGTCCCCGGGGGCGGATACCCTCAGCCGCATAGTGGAGGAATGGGAGCATGAGGCGATGCTGGCCCGTACCCTGGGGGTGCGCACCTTGGTGGCCCGAACCGGGGTGGTGCTGGGGGCCGGAGGCGGAGTGCTTTCTCTGCTTTCTCTGCCCTTTAAGTGGTATCTGGGGGGGGTGGCTGGCAATGGCCGCCAGTGGGTATCCTGGATTCATCTGGAGGACCACGTCCGGCTGATGGCCTTTTTGCTGGAACACCCCACCCTGTCCGGTCCGGTCAACCTGACCGCCCCCCAACCGGTGCGCCAGAAGGTGCTGGCTCAAACCCTGGGCAGGGTGTTGGACCGTCCCTGCTGGCTGCCCCAACCGGCACCTCTCATCCGGCTGGCCATGGGAGAAGCCGCCACCCTGGCGTTGGAAGGCCAGCGGGTTTTGCCCTCCAAGGCTCTTGGGGCCGGGTTTGATTTCAACTTTCCCAAGTTGGATGAAGCGCTGGAAAACATCTGCGGCAAAACCCTTTAAAGCGGGCTTGCGCCGCCTTTCTTTTAGGGGGCGCTGTCCAGCGGCTTCAGCACCGGCACGGGCCTTGCGGCCCTTTTGGCCGGGCTTGCTCCGCCTTTCT
>JAOUFO010000056.1 GCA_029858165.1 Deltaproteobacteria bacterium
CACCCCTTTGCCGCCATACCGTTGTTTGTCTCCATCCCGAAGCTCCACGGCCTCGTGGCTGCCGGTGGAAGAGCCGGAGGGAACCGCTGCCCGGCCCACCGTGCCATCCTCCAAAAGAACCTCCACTTCCAGGGTGGGGTGGCCCCGTGAATCCAGGATTTCCCTGCCGTAAACGCTTTCTATAATCATGTCAAAACCTATGGTTTGAGACCTCTGCATAACTGCCAAAAGCTCCCGTTTTGATAAAAACGCGGGGGATTGGGGGCCGCAGGCCCCCAATCATATCAACCCCCTTCCCTTTGGGAAGGGGGCAGGGGGATGGGAAAAAACGAGTTGTGCAGAGGCCTCGGTTTCTAAAAAAGATTGATTGGGGCAAAACCCCCGACTGTTGAAAGACCGCTTGTCAACCGGATGGATGGCGGCCCGGGCTGCCCTGCCTAAAATACCTGCCCGACCAAAAACAAAAGCGGGAAAACACAATTCCGTATTCTTACCACACTTTTTCCGTCTTAGGCTATGAGATATTGGGAGGCCCGGGGGACGGGAGAACCCCCCGGTTTCCAAACCGTCTTTTTAACCAGTACCTTTTAACATGGACACCAGGAAGAGAAATATGGTTCTATTTATACAAACCTTGATTCAAAATTCTCGTATTTAATCTTTAACTTGATCCAGCAATCTGGTTTTATGGCATTTTGACCCCCTTAACCTTTGATCTGACTTGGGTCTTAGGAAAATTCCCGTTGAATACGGGCTGGGGCTTCCGCAACCTTTATCTATCCGGCCGCCGGTGACACACCCCGAAACATCCACAGCCTCTCTGTCTTCGCCAGGCCCGGGTTCCGCGGCAGAAGCACAGGATGTGGTTTCAAAAACGGATATGCTGGCCCAATTGGAGGCTTTCCATTTGGTGGCCCACCAATACAGTGAAGTGTTGGAAACCGTCAAAAACACTCCGGAATGGCGCAGTTGGGCTAAGGAAACATTGCTCAATTACCAGGATGCCATTCAAAGCGGAAAGGATGGCATGGCCCGGATGGGGTTGGTCCTGGGGCTGGCGGTGTTTATTTTAAGACGGGTTCAACAAAACGATTTCACCTTCACCCTCCCCGGCAGAATGGGGTTTTTACCGGATGTTGAAAACCGGGAATTGTTGAATCTTTCCGGAAGTCTGCGCAAATGGGCATCCCCCACCGAGGAGGTTGTGTCCCGGGTGACGGCCCTGGCGGATACCATCGGCCCGGACCACCACGAAAAAGTTTCTTCCCTGTTAAAAAGCATTGCCGCTTATTTTAAGGCCCTGTTGCGCCAGGATTGGGATGACCTGGAACTGGTCACCTCCCACATGAATCTGGTGACCACCACCCGCGAAAGCGGGGACCTGGTGGAACACATCGCCAAAATCGCCCGGGAAATATACAATTCACTCAATGAGTTTTCCGAAGGGTTCTCCATAGAATCCCTGTCCCAATCCACCGAGGAGATCCCCGATGCCGTGGTAAAGCTGAATTCGGTGATTTCCAAACTGGAAGACGCCGCCAATGGGAACCTGGATGAACTGGAGCGTTTAAGCCGGGAAAACGGAGAACACAAACAATACATTGATGAATCAAAAAAAATCGTTATAGAATGCATCCAGGAAATAGACCATTTGGCGCAGGAAAACCCCGAATGCGCCGATACCCTGGCCATGGTGCGCCAAACCCTGACCGACGAGGTGACAGCCAATCTGGATCAACTGAGCGCCCAAAACCAGCGCACCGGGGAACTGGCGATGTCCATGATTGCCAACCAGGGGTTTCAGGACCTCACCGGACAAACTCTAAAACGGGTGATCACCTTTATTGAAACCTTGCAGAACCAACTGGTGGTTCTGTTGCAAAAATACAGCAAAAACTACCAAGGACGAAGCCCGGGGGCGGTTTCAATCAACAGAGAAGCCCCCCCCGCGCCAACCACCAAATCCCAGGGGGAAGTAGACCAATTGCTGGCGGATTTGGGATTTTAAAAAAAAACCCGACCATTCAACCGGAGGTAGTAACAAAATGCCCGCAGATTTGAAGATGAAAATCCTGGTGGTGGACGACTTTGCCACAATGAGAAGAATTATCTCCAACGTGCTGAGACAGTTGGGGTTTGAAAACATCGTGGAAGCCGAGGACGGCACCCGGGCTTTGGCGATATTGCAAAGCGAACCCATTGATTTTGTCATCACCGATTGGAACATGCCCCAAATGTCCGGGCTGGACCTTTTAAAGGCCATCCGCTCCTCCGCCACTTTAAAGGATATGCCGGTGTTGATGGTGACCGCCGAGGCGTTGCAGGAAAACATCATCGCCGCCGCTCAGGCCGGGGTGAACAATTACATTGTCAAACCCTTTGACGCCAAAACCCTGGCCGAAAAAATCAACAAAGTGTTCACCTGAACAACCTTTCGGTTGGGCCGGAGGAACTCCAACGGCCCAGGAGGAACTGATCCGCGGGTGTTTCTGCCCGATCCTTTGTTTTTCCCTCCTCACTCCATTCCTTTTCTCTTTATCCCTTGGGATTGTACCGGCTTGGGGCCTGCTCCTTCAGGCCAATCCGCCTTCTATAGCGCAGGCCTAAAGTTGAAGGTATAATGTTACTGATTAAGGCCCTCCCAATTCCGGAGAAGCAGCCTTATCCAACCCATCTCATTTATGTGAGCTTAGATGCGATCCTTATCTGGTGGTTTAAAGATTGTGTTGTCGGTGTTGCTGGTTACCTGCACCGGGGTGCTTCCCGTTTCTTTGGGGGCGGCATCCAATGAAATTCCCGAAAATCTGATTCACTTTGATGCCCGGTTTGAGCCGGCCACGGCCCGCCCCGGCGAGCATGTGCGGACCATCATCACGGCCACCCTGGCGCCGGGATGGCACATTTATTCTCTTCAGGAGCAGGAAGGCAACGAGTTTGCCCCCCCCCCCACCCTGTTGCTTCCCGGCGGGTCCCCTTTGCTGTCTGAAGGGTTGGCCTATGAGGTGAATCCCAAAATCGTCAAAGACACCTTCTTCAACATGGTGCTGGCCTTTCACGAAAAAGCCGCCCGATTTTACCTGAACTATCAGGTGCCCAAAAACCAAACAGCCGGGGTGGTGGAAACCCCGGTGACGGTCCAGTACCAGGCCTGCAACGACCGCATCTGTGCCCCTCCCCGCCGGACGGAAGTGCGGGCGGCGCTGACCGTGGAGCCGGGAGAAGTGCGCCCCGCCTTTAATTATATGGAACGCACGGTGGATTTTCTGGATGAGGACGGCAGTTTTTACAATTCAGGCGAAACCATGGAACAGGCCATGAGCGGGGGGATATGGGCATTTTTGTTGTTGGCCGCGGCCATGGGGGCCATATCTTTACTGACCCCCTGCGTCTTTCCCATGATTCCGATTACGGTTTCCTTTTTCGCCCACCATTCTCACGAAAAAAAATCCCATGTGGTGAAGCTGGCCGTATTGTTTGCCCTGGGGATGATTTTAACCTACACCGGGCTGGGGCTGGCCCTTACCTTTTTTGTGGGTGCCTCCGGCGCCAGTCAGTTTGCCACCAGCCCGTGGGTGAACCTGGTGGTGGCCGGATTTTTTGTGGTGTTTGCCCTCAGCCTGATGGGGTTGTTTGATCTGGTGCTGCCCCCCTCGGTGGTGGACCGGCTGGACAAAAAAGCCCGCAACATCAAAGGGTCTTTGGGGGTGATGGTGATGGGGCTGGCCTTTACCGCCACCGCGTTCACCTGTACGGTTCAGTTTGTGGGCACCCTGCTGATTGCGGCCCTGGGGGGGGATGTGTTGTGGCCGGTGTTGGGGATGCTGGTGTTTTCCACTGTCTTCGCCCTTCCGTTCTTTTTGCTGGCATTGTTCCCCAAGGTGCTTTCCTCTGTGCAGGGCAAAGGCGGCCCCTGGATGACCCACCTGAAGGTGGTGCTGGGAATCATGGAACTGATGGCCGCCCTGAAGTTTGTCTCCAACACGGACCTGGCCTGGAAATGGGGCATCTTTGACCGGGAATTTTTGCTGGCGGTTTGGGCCGTCGGCTCTGCCATCATTGCCCTTTATGTGTTGCACTGGTTTCCCTGGAAATCCTGGAAACTGCCTGTGCTGCACGCCCCCCGGCTGGTGTTTGTCAGCGCCTTTACGGGGGTGGCGGTATACTTTGCCGTTGGGTTTTCCGGCAGAGAACTGGACAGCTTTACCGAAGCCTTTCTGCCCCCCTCCATGAATCCCGGAGGCATGGAGGTGGATCAGACCGTTTCGGCGGATGAAGTGGATGCGCATCAGGTGGAAAACCTCCCCTGGCATCCCAATCTGGACCTGGCTCTGGCCGAGGCCCGCAAAAACGGCAAACCGGTATTTGTGGATTTTACCGGCTACACCTGCGTGAACTGCCGGTGGATGGAAAAAAAGGTGTTCACCCAAAAACCGGTGTATGAAAGCCTGAAAACCAAGTTCGTTCTGGCCAAGCTGTACACCGATGGCGGAGATTATGCCGAAGCCAACCAAAAAGTGCAGGTGGAGCGGTTCCGCACCCTGGCACTGCCCTATTATGTGGTGCTGACCTCCACCAATTCGGTGGTGTCCAAATACGCAGGGATCATGCGGGAGCCGGGTGATTTTCTGGCCTGGCTGGAAGGAGGAATCAGCGGCCGCCGAAGCCAGGGCCGGTAAAAGGCCCCCTTGTCCCCTTTTTACGGCCCTTGTTAAAGGGCCCTTTTTGATCAACCCGGACGCCCGCAACAGCGTCCGGGTTTTTTTATGTTTTTTTCCTGTGGCCAATACCGGGGGAAATTATCTATCATAACCCCAATCTGTGCATTCCAACACCCGGCCATTGTGGGCCGACTTTCTTTGGAACCCTGCTCCATGACCCCACCCATTCCACCCTCCCCAGGGAAAACACCCAAATTGCGGTTGCCGCAATGTCCCGGAAGGTTAGGGGTTATCCACCACCATCTTAAGGATTGGAAGTTGGTTTCCCTGCTGGCAGGATTTGCCGTTTTGTGTTTGGCGATGGTTTTGGACCTTGTGTTTGACCTGCTGGACCCGGATGAAAAAATGGAGGCCCTTTTTCCGTTGGGGATGGCAACGGGGTTTATGCTGCTTTCCTTTTTGCTGGTGCGGCGGAACCTGTGGGCCGCCAGAGAACTGGACCATAGGGAGACCTTCCGAAAAAATCTGGAGGAAGGCTCCATGGAGGGGGTGCTGATCCACCGGATGGGCAAGCTGTTGTATGTCAGCCGCCACCTGGTGGAAATGCTGGGGTACCGGGACGAAGCTGAAGTGCTGAAGTTGGATTCCATGTTCTCGTTTGTGGCCCCTCACGAACGGGAGCGGTTGGCGGCCATTGCCGCGGCCCGGGCCAGGGGGGAGGATGCCCCCACCCGGCTGGATACCGAATGCATCCGCAAAGACGGCACACCGGTGTGGGTGGATATCAAGACTCACCCGGTCCTATGGGACGGCCAACCCGCCGTGCAGGTAAGCGGGGTGGATATCACCTTGCGCAAAAAAGCCGAACAGGAACTGAAGGAAAGTGAGGAACGGTACCGGATTCTGCTGGACAGCTCGGTGCTGGGAATCATGGTGCACCGAAACTTCAAGCCCCTGTATGCCAACCCGGCCCTGGTCAAAATGGTGGGGGTCGGTTCGGCTGAGGAACTGTTGGCCATGGATGACGTGTCGGTGTTTATCCACCCGAAGGATAGAGCCCGCCTGGCCGATTACACCAAAGCCCGCCTGGAAGGCAAACCGGTGCCATCCCATTATGAATATCAGGGGAGTACCAGGGATGGTACACCCAGGTGGTTGGCGGTCACCGCCAACAGTCTGACCTGGGGGGGGGAACCGGCGGTTCTGGGCACCTTTTCCGATATTACCGAACGCAAACAAGCGGAGGATGAACTGCGGCGCAGCGAGGAAAAATACTCCCGCATGGCCCAAAATGTTCCGGGTTGGCTGTTTCAGTTTGTGCGGGTGGCAGATGAAGAACGATTCTGTCTGGCCGAAATAAAAGGCCGGAAGCTGGAAACCGTCAATCTGGATATAGAAGCCTGTAAAAAGGACGCGGAGCGGCTGCTGGATATTCTCCACCCGGATGACGGCCAAAAACTGATCCGGCTGGTGAAGGAAAGCGCCCGTGGAATGCATCCTATCCATTGGATTGGCCGGTATTACACCATCACCGGAGAAGAACGGTGGACCCAGTTGAGCAGCCGCCCTCATCAGGATGAAAAAGGACAGGTTGTGTGGGACGGGATGTTGTTGGACATCACCCACAGCAAACGGATGGAGGAAGAGGGCATCCGGGCCCAAAAACTGGAATCGGTGAGTGTGGTCGCCGGGGGGATCGCCCACGACTTCAACAACATCCTTACCGCCCTGGGGGGCAACATCACCCTGGCCCGCATGGAAGCAGAGGATATCAATGCCCCCGGCCTGGCCGAAATTCTGGGAGAGGCCGAAAATGCCTGCCTGCAAGCCAAGGGCCTTACCAGCCAGTTGCTGACCTTCACCAAAGGGGGAGCCCCCATCCGGGAATTGGCCCTTCTGCCGGAACTGATCCGGGAATCGGTCACCTTCACCCTGCGGGGCACGGGCACCACCCCGGTTTTGGATATCCCGGAGAATCTTTCCCCGGTTCAGGTGGACAAAGGCCAAATCACCCAAATGCTCCATAACCTGGCCATCAATGCCTCCCAATCCATGCCCAACGGGGGAAGATTGTGGATCACAGCCAAAAATGAAATGATCTCGGATCAATCCAAAGTGGGGGAATTGACCCCGGGAGAGTATGTGACCCTTTCACTGAAAGATGAAGGCCAGGGAATGGCCCCTGCGGTGCTGGAAAGAATTTTTGACCCCTACTTCACCACCAAATCCGCCGGGAACGGATTGGGGCTGACCATCACTTTTTCCATTGTCAAAAAGCATGACGGCTGGATCACGGTAGAATCCAAGCCGGGGGGGGGCACCCGGTTTCAGGTGTATTTGCCTGCCGCAAAAAACAAGCCTGACGAGTGGATTGCCGGGGAGGATAACCCGGCCCCCGGAGGAGGGCGGCTGTTGATTATGGATGATGACCGGCAGATATTGGATGTGCTGGAAAAACTGCTGGGCCGGATGGGATACGAGGTATCCACCGCTTTGGAAGGACGGACGGCCTTGGATTTATACAAACAAGGACGGGCCGAAGGAAAACCGTTTGACGCCGTTCTCATGGACCTCACCATCCGGGGGGGGATGAACGGCAAGGATACCATCATCAAACTGCTGGAATACGATGCGGGGGCCAAAGCAATCGTTTACAGCGGCTACCCGGATGACCCGGTGCTGGCCAATTTCCGGGATTACGGCTTTGTGGGGGTGGTAGCCAAACCTTTTCACATCCATTCATTGGAAACCGTGCTGGCCAATGTCATCCGGGATCAATCCCGCCGATAATTCCCTTCAATCCCTGCCTTTCTTTGGGGCTATCTTTTTGGGGCGTTGCCCCAAACCCCACAAGGGAGCAGGGCTCCCTTGACCCTGTTCAGGTCTTCTGCAATGGCCCGTAAATGAGGGGCGCGGGGGGGCACGCTCCCCCGCATGGTTTTTTTGCTGTTTGTCCAGCGGCTTCAGCACCGGCACGGGCCTTGCGGCCCTTTTGGCCGGGCTTGCGCCGCCTTTCTATTGGGGGTCCTGTCCAGCACCAGCACAGCCCTGCGTTGTGTCGCCTGTCGGCTCCAAACGCCGCAGGCTGGCTGGTGCCTTTCTATTGGGGGTGGTGGATCAGTTGTTCAATGATGGTATACCCCTGGGGGATTTCCACGCCGGTGTGGGCCGCTTCGGTTTCACCATATTTGACCGGTTGGGATTTGGCCGCCAGTTGGGTGTGGGAAGCCATGGCAAAAGGCACCGGGGCGGGGGTGTGGGTGCGCAAATGGACCGGGGTGGCATGGTCCGAAGTGACCAGGATGTTGAACGGCCCCAAAGAGGGGAGGTTTTCCAGCAGGGGTCCCGCAATCAGTTGATCAATGGATTCAATGGCCTTCACTTTTTCGGCGGCGTTGCCCATATGGCCCGCCTCATCGGGGGCCTCAATGTGAATAAACACCAGATCGTGGGTTTTAAGGGCGGCCAAGGCGTATTCCCCTTTGGCCCGGTAATCGGTATCCAGGTAGCCGGTAATGCCCGGCACCGGCAGAATATCAAACCCGGCATACACAGCCACCCCCCGCACCAGGTCCACCGCCGAAATGGCCGCCCCTTTCAGGTTGAACAATTGCTGAAAGGTGGGCATGGAGGGAGCCTTGCCCTGGCCCCACAACCAAGCCTGGGTGGCGACCCCTTTCCCCTGGGCGGCCCGTTTTCGGTTGACCGGATGGTCCGCCAGAATTTCCCGGCTGCGGGCCATGATATCCCGCAGGGTATCGGCCCCGGGGCCGACAGGCAAATGGGGTTGGGCAGGCTTGCCGGTGATGTCGTGGGGGGGGATGGTGGTCATATCCAGCGGCCCGCCCCGCCACACCAGCAGGTGACGATAGCTGACCCCCGGATAAAAAAACAGGGTGTCGCTGCCCAATTGTAAAGCCAGTGCCTTGACCAGTTGGGCCGCCTCAGCGGATTCTATGTGGCCCGCGGAATAATCCTCCATCCGGATGTGGTCCCCCTGGCCGCTGGTGGTCACCAGATTCAGCCGGAAGGCCACATCCTCCTCCCTCAATTGGATCCCCATGGCGGCAGCCTCCAGGGGGGAGCGTCCCGTGTAATACCGGGCCGGGTCATAGCCGAACAGGCTGAGGTTGCCCACATCGGACCCCGGGGGAAACCCCTGGGGAATGGTGTGCAACAGGCCGAACCGTCCGCACCCGGCGATGCGGTCCAGGTTGGGGGTGTGGGCCGCCTCCAGGGGGGTGCGGTTTCCCAAGGATGGAATGGGTTCATCCCCCATGCCGTCTCCCTGAATGATGACGTATTTCATAACACTCTTAAAAGGGGGGATTTGAGGGCCATTGTCTATTCTGAGACCTCTGCATAACTGCCAAAAGCTCCCGTTTTGATAAAAAAGCGGGGGTTTGGGGGCCGCAGGCCTCCAATCATATCAACCCCCTTCCCTTTGGGAAGGGGGCAGGGGGAT
>JAOUFO010000404.1 GCA_029858165.1 Deltaproteobacteria bacterium
CCAAAATGCTTAGGGCTTTGTTGGGTTGGAACGAAAAGGAGCTTGCCAAAAAAAATCAGGAAGTCCTGTTTTATTGGGACCAGGATGGCGTTCCCGGAGATTTGAAAGTGATTCAATCCACCGACCCCCATGATTTGTCCCTTAGCCGCAAACGCTGGCAGTTTGCCCAACGCAGGGAACACATGGGGCAAATGGCTGCCGCCAAAACCGAAGGCTGACCCGGAACTCATTTTTACGGAGATGACCATGTACTTCAGCAAGGTTCAACTGAAAGCAAATGTATCCCCCACAGAGCTTTTTTACAGCACTCTTCCAAAAAGGGGAGGCGAACAAACCTACAAGGCCCATCAGCAGATTTGGAAGCTGATGGAAGGGGTGGAAAAGCGGGATTTCCTCTATCGTCTGCATCAGGACGGTCCGGCCGGGATGTTTTATCTGGTCAGTATGCGCCAGCCTGTGGACAAACAAGGCTATTGGCATGTGGCAACCAAGCCTTATCAGCCGGACTTGACCCCCGGCACCCGCCTGTCCTTTGTGTTGCGGGCCAACCCGGTGGTCACCCGCCACATACCGGACCCGAGCGGTCCATCCAGTCACCGCCGCCATGATGTGGTGATGAATGCCAAAAAAAAGCTGACCGAGGCGGGCACACCCAGGGAACAATGGCCCCCATCCCATGTGATGGTGCATGAACAAGGCATGAACTGGCTGGCCAAACGGGGGCAAAAACACGGCTTTGCCCTGGATGAAAACCTGATGCGTGTGGATGGCTACCAAAAACAAAAGTTTTGGCGCCCCAAAGGAAACGGGGATGTGTTCATCACCACCCTGGATTTTACCGGCGTGCTGACGGTGACCGATAAGGAGGCCTTTACCCAGGCGTTGTTCCAGGGCATCGGCCCGGCCAAAGGGTTTGGCTGTGGAATGCTGCTGGTAAAGCCCTTTCGGTAAACCTGCCTGGAAGGAGTTCCCTTCCAACCATCAGGAGGCGCCATGCTGGTTCCCTTTCACCCCATCCCCATCAAGGACAGAGTAAGCATTGCCTTTGTGGAATTTGGGCAGATAGATGTGCAGGACAACGCTTTTGTTGTGATTGACCAAAACGGCATTCGGACCCATATCCCCGTGGGGGGGGTGGCCTGCCTGATGCTGGAGCCGGGCACCCGCATCACCCACGAAGCCATCAAACTGGCCGCCGAAGCCGGAACCCTGGTGGTGTGGGTGGGTGAGGCGGGGGTGCGGTTGTATGCCGCCGGTCAGCCGGGAGGCGCCCGGTCCGACAAACTGCTGCATCAGGCCCAAACAGCCTTTGATGACACTGCCCGCTTGAAGGTGGTAAGGCACATGTACGCCTTTCGGTTTAGAGAAAAACCCCCCGACAAACGCAGTGTGGACCAGCTTAGAGGCATGGAAGGCGCCAGGGTGAAGGAAACCTATAAAATTCTGGCCGAAAAATACGCCATCCCATGGCAGGGCCGCCGTTACGATGTAAAAAACTGGGGCGGGGGGGATACCCCAAACCGCGCCCTGAGCGCCGCCACATCCTGCCTGTATGGTGTGTGCGAGGCCGCCATTTTGGCCGCAGGTTATGCCCCGGCCATCGGTTTTTTGCACACAGGAAAACCCAGGTCGTTTGTGTTTGATGTGGCCGATCTGTTTAAATTTGAAACCGTTGTTCCCGCCGCATTTGAAGCCGCCGCCCAAAACCCATCCGACCTGGAACGGAATGTGCGCCTGAAATGCAGGGATATGTTTCGAACCACCCGCCTGTTGCAACGCATCATCCCCACCATTGAAGAGGTGATCAACGCCGGAGGACTGAACCCCCCCAAGCCCTTTTCGGAGGCTCTACCCCCCGCTTTTGTTGAACCGAAAGGAGATTCCGATGATGGTCATCGTGGTTGAAAACGCACCCCCACGGCTCCGTGGCCGATTGGCCATCTGGCTTTTGGAGGTCCGCGCAGGGGTGTATGTGGGGGACTATTCCTCACGCACCAGGGATATGATCTGGAATCAGGTGGAATCGTTGATCGGCAAAAACGGCAATGCCGTCTTAACCTGGAGCACAAACACCGAATCCGGGTTCGCCTTTGATACGATAGGGAATAACAGAAGAACCCCTGTTGATTGGGATGGCCTGCCGTTGGTCTCGTTTTACCCTAAAGAAAAACCAGTAAAATCAATTTGATAAAATCCAATAAATTTGG
>JAOUFO010000405.1 GCA_029858165.1 Deltaproteobacteria bacterium
AGCCTCCAGTTTATCCCCCGCCTGCACCACATCCCCCAGCAGCCGCCCCCGGTGAATCCCCAGCCCGGTGATGGGGGGGGGCTGGCCGCCGGTACGGTTTTCCTGGTTCCCCGCCAGGGTCTGGATGAGGGTCAGGGCACCCCACAGGCTGTTTTCAGTTCCGCCGGGAATCCGGGCCAGCCATTCCTCCCGTTCAATTTTTTCCAGCACCCCGTGGTGCAGGGCCAAGGCGCGTTCCACCTGCCGGTAATAGGCCCGGGTTTCTCCCAGCCCTTCGGCTTTTACCTGACGTTGGAGCCGGACCAGCCCCTTCATTCGGCCGCAGAGCAGAACCACCCCCGATTCCTCCCATCCTTCGGGCAGCAACGGGCCGGGCAACAGCGGTCCGGCCAACCCCGGTTTGTTTGTTTTGGAAGAGGTTTCATTTTGCAGATGGGCCGCCATGGATGGGGGCAAAAACCGTTGAAACTGCTGGCCGGAGCCTTCCAGGGTGGTGCTGTGGCGGCGCAGGGAGAGGGTTTCTCTTCCCAGCAGACGGGCGGTCCTGGCCCGGCCGAGGACCGGCCCCAGCAGTCTGAGGGGCAGGCGCAGTTCCTCCCCCGCGGCTTCCGCCGCCGCTTCGGTCAGCCCGGCCATCCGGGTGGTGGAAACCGCCGCCAGCAACCCCACCCCGGTCCCGTCGGCCTGGATGGGAAGCCACAGACCATCCTGTCCCCCCAGGGCCGTCATCAGGGATTTTTCTTCATGTGTGGGCAGGGCGCCATCGGGGGCCGCCATTCTGGCGGGCAGCAGGTTGCGAAAAACCTCTCCCGCCCGGGAAACAAAGTTATCCAGGGGCAGCCGGGGCAGGTCCTCCACCTGGCGGGGCTGCCCGGAGGCGGATATCCAAGCCTCGGGAACAAGCCCCCCCCCGGAAGTCTCCCGCCAATACAACACCAAATGGGTAAATCCCCTGGGTTCGGCCACATCTTTCAGCAGGGCGGCCAGCACCGCCTCCAGCCCTTCGGGTTGGTCCAGTTCCTTGGCCCCGGCGTGCAGGCTCCATTCCACCCATTGGCGCCATTCGTTGAATTCGGTGTTCAACCGCCCATAGGCCTCCCGCTGCCGATCCAGGGCGGCTTTCACGGCAAACACCACCCCTCCCTGGCGGGCGAGATGTTCCAACGGTTCCAGCAGGTCCGGGGTGAAAACGGTGCCCCCCATGCCGGAGCTTAACACAATCACCCCCACCGGTCCCTTGGCCGAAGTCGCCACCAGGGCGCAAACCGATTGGGGGGGCAGGGCGTCGGCTCTTTCAGAGGCAGGTTGAAAGTTGTCCAGAATCCGGCCCTGACGCTCCTGCCACGCCGATTCCACCAGCCAATGGTTGACCCAGTCCACTCCCGGCAAAAGCGGCGGGATGGCCTCGGTCAATACCAGCACCCCATTCTCGTCGGGCAAAAACAAGGCTCCCCGCTCTGCATCGGCCCCATCCATCAATACCCGCAACACCCCCCTGGGCAGCCCGGACAACGCTTTGGGGCCTTCGGTTTCCAACCGTTCCAGCAAAGCCGCCATGGCCGGGTGCACCATCCCGCCCCACCCATTTTGCGCCAGGGGGGGAGGGTCCTGGAGGGGGGCCTCCTGGGGGGATTCCGGTTCCAGTTCCAGCAATTGGCGAATGGCGGCGGCCAGCAGCCCCGCATCCAAAGCGGCGGCCAGACTGAGTGCCTTGGCCCCCCAGCCCGGCCAATCCTCCCCTGAGGCCCCTTTCAACAGTTCCGCATAGCTGAAATACAACCGGGCCAGGGCCAGCCGCGCCCCCTGATCCGACAGCAGGGCCTCCCCCTCCTCCAGCGCTTTTCGGGCGGTGTGGGGCTCTCCCTGCAACATGCGCAACACCACCTCCAGACGGATGGTTTCCAGCACCAGCCGGGGGTGGGGTTTTTCCGCGGCCATGGCCTCTTTCAGTGACTGGCGCCCCTTGCGCAGGTGGGCTTCAAACCGGTCCGGCTCCGCCATGGCGGTCAAAAAGTGGGTTTCCGCCCTGGCCCCCTTGAGCCACGGGACGGTGAAATCCTCCGGGGCGGAGCCGGTCTCCCCTAAGGCGGAATCCAGAATTTCCCAGGCAGCCTGGGTGTCTCCATCCAGCAGCAGGAGTTCCACCCCCAGGGCCAAAGCAAAACGGCCCCCGGGTTTATCCCCCATTTCCCGGAAGGCTCCGGCC
>JAOUFO010000406.1 GCA_029858165.1 Deltaproteobacteria bacterium
AGCCATCCGCCCTGGCCGGTATTGAGATTTCACCCGGCCCTTTGGAAACCGCCCGGCAGTTGATTCCTCCTCCCGGGCTCCCCATGAATTTGAAACTGGAAACCTATGACGGAAAAACTTTTCCCTCCTGGGTGGGTGATTACACTCAGGTCAGCCTGATTGATGTGCTGCATCATGTTTCTCCCCAGGCGCAACAACCTTTTTTGGCCGCGTTGTTTGAATCCATGGGGCCGGGAGCGGAACTGTTGTTGAAGGACATTGACGCCGGACGGCGGATATTGGTATGGGTGAACCGATTACACGACCGCCTTTTGTCTGGAGAAATGGGGAGGGAGCTTTCCGCATCAGCCTGTCTGGAACTGCTCCGGGCGGCGGGGTTTGAGTGCTCCCCGGTGCATTCCCGGCGGATGTTGCTTTATCCCCATTTCACCATTGTGGCCAGGAAACCCCAAAAGAAAGGCGCCGACCCCGCCTAAGGCCAACCGGAGGCCGTGCCGACGGATGGCAGGGCGGCGGAAGGCGCTGGACAGGACCCCCAAAAGAAAGGCACCAGCCAGCCGTTGGCGTTTGGAGCCGACAGGCGACACAACGCAAGGCTGTGCTGATGCTGGACAGGACCCCCAAAAGAAAGGCGCCGACCCCGCCTAAGGCCAACCGGAGGCCGTGCCGACGGATGGCAGGGCGGCGGAAGCAGTGCCGGTGCGAAAATCATCACAGCTGTCAAATCACAATCCTGAATAAACCTATGACTTTTCTGATGCGCACTGTTTCCGTTTTGGTGTGGATCGGGTGTTTTTTTTCATCCGGGTCGGCCCGTGGGGAAGGGCTGGTTCCAGAGCGGCGCCATTCTCCGTTTTTTAAGGAACCGGCCTATTTGGCCCTGCCCGCCCCTTACCGTTTGCCCGGCATCGGTCAGGGCATCGCCTTTGTGGGGATGATGTCCAATGCCTTTGACACCTATGCGGATTTCTTTTTGCTGGGGCTGACCGGGGACCTCCAGGGGGTAGGGGGGGGTGTGGCGGATATGCACCTGATCCACGAACGGCTGATATTGGATGTGACCCGCCAGAACATAGACAAGGCGACCGTTCAAAATTACAGCCAGCGGGGAATGAATTCCGACAAAAACGAATACAATCTGGTGGAATTGCAGGGCAACAGTTTTTCCGGGGGAAGGTTGAACCTGACTTTTTTGGAACGGCGCCTGGAGTTTACCGGCTATCTGTACCAGATGGAACAGCGCCCGGCCAAAATACGGGATCAGGACGGCAACGTCATCGCGGAGTTTAAAAACGCCCAAAAAGAGACCTCCCGGTTTTACGGGGCCGGGGTGTGGCTGGACCTGACCGATGATTACCAGGACCCCCGCAGCGGGGCCAGACTCAACATCACCCGTTCCCAGGGGGAAGCCAAAAAATCCACCGATTTGAAACATTATGTATTGGATACCAACTTCACCCTGTACTTGCCGGTGGGGGATCAATCCACCTGGTCTTTTAACCTGTTTCAATCCGATTCGGTGGTGGAACGCCAGGGGATCACCGACCCGGTGGTGGTGGAAGCCATGCTGGGGGGGTGTGCCGCTCAGAAGGACCCGGTGGCCTGCCAGCAGGTGGTCAGCAACACCGTGGCCCGCAACACCTATGGTGATGCCTCCTCCCTGGGGGGCAGAAGCCGCCTGCGCTCCTACCCCCAGGGCCGGTTTAAGGGGGCACACACTCAATTTGCGGGGACCGAACTGCGGTGGAACCTCACCGAGGAGGAAAGCCCGTTTAACTTTTGGGTGATGCGGGATGTGCGGACCACGGTTCAGATGGCCTTTTTCTATGAAGCGGGCACCGTGGCCGACAAACCCGCCGACCTGGGCAAAATCACCCGTTCCTCCGCCGGAATCGGGATGCGCATGGTGGCCGCCTCCGGCCTGGTGTACCGGTTTGACGTGGCCACCGGTCAGGAAGGCAACGATTTCACCCTGATCGTGGGCTACCCCTGGGAATCCTTCTAAACCCCAAAGAAGTGCACCAGCCAGCCTACGGCGTTTGGAGCCGTCAGGCGACACAACGCAGGGCCGTGCTGGTTGCCGGACAGGACCCCAAAGAAGTGCACCAGCCAGCCTACGGCGTTTGGAGCCGTCAGGCGACACAACGCAGGGCCGTGCTGGTTGCCGGACAGGACCCCCAAGAAGTGCACCAGCCACCCTA
>JAOUFO010000407.1 GCA_029858165.1 Deltaproteobacteria bacterium
ATCCAGATTGACCGTGGAACCGGGGTCCGCAGGCAGCGATTCCGGCTGTTGGATTTCGGGTTTCTGATTTTTTGGCTTCCGGCTTTTGACCTGTTTGGGGTTGGAATGGGCGGCTTTGGGCTCTGGTGGGGCGGCGTGCATCAGGGGGGCCTGCCAGACAAACACCATTCCGGCGACCAAAACCAACCCCAGCATCTTTCGGGTGGCCAAGCCGATATATACACATTTCAACATATTTCCGCTTTCGGCCAAAGGCCCATGGGTCTCAGGGTTGGGAAGAGAACGTTTTGATTTTTACAGCAGTCTGGCACAAATCACCCCTTCCACCTGCTCCATGGCGGCGATCACCTCCAGCGGGGGGGCCGATTCCACGTCAATCAGGTTGTAGGCGATGTCATCCCGGCTTTTGTTCAACATATCCACCACGTTCAGGTTGAAATCCGCCAGCACATTGGTGACTTTTCCCAGCATTTTGGCCACGTTCCGGTTGACGACCGCAATGCGGTACTGACTGCTCCGCTCCAGCACCAACCGGGGGAAATTTACCGAATTGACAATGTTCCCGTTTTCCAAAAAGTCTATCAACTGATTGGCGGCCATGAGGGCGCAATTTTCCTCCGCCTCTTCGGTGGAAGCCCCCAGGTGGGGGGTGGCCATCACATCCGGGCGCCCCATCAGGCTGGCATGGGGGAAATCTGTGACAAACCGGGACAGCCTGCCGGAATCCAGTGCCTTGGCCGCCGCCTGATTGTCCACCACTTCATCCCTGGAAAAATTCACCAGCACCGCCCCTTTTTTCACCCAGCCCAAAGATTCCTCATTGATCAGCATTTTTGTTTGGGGAATCAACGGCAGGTGGAGTGAAACAAAATCGGACTTGGCCAGCAAAGAGGCCAGATTGTCCATCCGCTGTACCTCGCTGGAAAGGCGCCAAGCGGCATCCACCGATATGGCCGGATCATACCCCAACACATGCATCCCCATGGAAAGGCCCATTTCCGCCACCAGAGAGCCGATGGCCCCCAGCCCCGCCACACCCAGGGTTTTGCCTCTCAACTCCAGCCCGGCGAATTTTTTCTTTCCCCCCTCCACCAGTTTGTGAAGCTCCTCCGGGGAATGTTTTTTGGCTCCCAGATCGCGCACATAGGCCACCCCTTCCAAAATGTTGCGGGAGGCTGACAGCATACCGGCCAGCACCAGTTCCTTCACCGCGTTGGCGTTGGCCCCCGGTGCGTTAAACACCGGAATTCCCCGGTCATTGCATAGGGGGATGGGGATGTTGTCGGTCCCCGCCCCGGCCCGGGCAATGGCCTTTAAGGTGGGCGTCAGGTGGGTTTCAGTCACTTTGGCGCTGCGCACCAGGATGGCGTCCGGGTGGCCGATTTCGCTGGCCACCTCGTACCGGTCGCGGGAAAAACGCTCCAACCCTTTTACTGAAATCGGGTTAAGCGTCAATATCTTGTACATGGGTTTCCTCTTTCCAATGGGGGTCATCCGGAAAAACCGGGTAAATTCAAGGCCACAACCACATATCCTATCCTATGTTTTTCCCCGGAGCCAGAAAAGCCCTAAAAAGAAAGGCTCCCGCCCGGCTAAAAGCGAGCTCCCCCCGCCCCCCCCATTTACGGTTTTTGAAGAAGGCATATACAGGGTCAAGGGAGCCACGCTCCCTTGTGGGGTTTGGGGCAACGCCCCAAAAAGAAAACCCAAAAAGAAGTGCAACCAGCCCGGCCTATTCCGCACCCTCTCCCCGGTTGCATTCTGCAACCTGCCCTCCCCTTCAAGAAGGAAGAAAAGTGGTGCCTTTTTGGTTGGCTAACATTCATCTGAATTGTGTTTGAACATGTTTGCAGGTTGTTGATGCAAAGGGGAATGTAGTGATTTTCCCATCCCTGGATGGGGAGGGGAAGGCCGCCGTCAGGCGGGCGGGGAGAGGGGGGCCGCAAGGCCTGTGCCGGTGGGGAACCGCTGAACAATAAATGAACCTGAAGGAAATGAAAAAACGGAGAGAGGCCTCTGCATAACTCGTTTTTTTTCCCATCCCCCTGCCCCCTTCCCATGGGGAAGGGGGTTGATTTGATTGGAGGCCTGCGGCCCCAAAAGAAAGGCGTTGAAGCCCGCCCTAAGCCGCCGCAAGGCGGATGGCGGTGCTGTAAACGCTGGACAGGAACCCCAAACCCCCGCTTTTT
>JAOUFO010000408.1 GCA_029858165.1 Deltaproteobacteria bacterium
CTGGGGCCGGGAGGTATGCGTCCCGTCACCGTGGTGGGAGTGGGGGATGACGGCTGCGCCGGGCTTTCCAGCCGGGCGGTCAACGCGGTGGCCCAGGCCCAGGTGCTGGCCGGGGGAGAACGCCATCTGGCGTTTTTTCCTCAGTTTCAGGGGAAAAAAGTGGTGCTGGGGGCGGGCTTATCCCACACGGTGGAGCTGCTGGCCGGGGAGGCCCAGGAAAACAATGTGTGTGTGCTGGCCTCCGGGGACCCGTTGTTTTTTGGGGTGGGGGGGCTGCTGGCCAAAAAAATAGGGCGGGAGCATATCTCGTTTTTGCCCCAGCCTTCCAGTGTCCAGTGGGCATTTGCCCGTCTGGGGCTGCCCTGGGAGGATGCCGGTTTTTTATCGGTTCACGGCAAACCGTTGGCCGGGGTGGCGGTCCGGCTGCGTTCCCTGGCCAAGGCCGCCTGTTTGACAGACGGAATCAACACCCCCCCGGCCATCGCCGCCCATTTGCTGGCCTATGGTCAGTCCGACTGGCAGGCCTGGGTGGGGGAAAACCTGGGGGGGGCGGATGAGCGGATGCGGGGGTTTTCGCTGGAGGAACTGGCCGGGGCAGAGGACATCAGCCCGTTGAACCTGCTGATTCTTGCCCGGCGGGAAGGCTGGCAGCCTCCGCCGGTGACCGGTTTTTTGGACGAAGCCGAATTCGCCCGCAAAACACCCAAAACAGGGCTGATCACCAAACGGGAGGTGCGCATGATCTCCCTGGCCCGCATGGCCGTCACCCCGGAATCGGTGGTGTGGGATATCGGAGCGGGCAGCGGATCGGTGGCGGTGGAGGCGGCCTGGATGGCGGACCGGGGGCGGGTGACCGCGGTGGAAATGGACCCCCAGGGGGCGGACCATTGCCGGGCCAACGCCCTGGCCCACGGGGCGGACAATCTGACGGTGGTGGAAGGCCGCGCCCCGGAGGCTTTGGCCGGGCTGGAACCCCCCGACGCGGTGTTCATCGGGGGCACCCGGGGAGGGATGGAACCGGTGCTGGTGGCGGCCCACACCGCCTTGAAGCCCGGGGGACGGCTGGTGGTCAATGCGGTCACCCTGGAAAACGTGGGGGAGGCCTATCAGGGATTTAAAAAGCTGGGGCTGGACCCGGATGTGACCCTGATGCAGATTTCCAGGGGAATTCCCCTCAAGGGGCAGACAACCCATTACACCCGGTATGAGGCGTTGAACCCCATTCATATTTTTTCCGCCGTCAAACCCCAAAACGGGTGACGGCCCCGACCCATTTTTTCAGGCAAAGGCAATCCATGGCATACGGCACACTGTACGGGGTGGGGGTGGGACCCGGCGCTTCTGATTTGTTGACCCTGCGGGCGGTGCGTGTGCTGCGCCGGGCGGGGGTGGTGGTCATCCCCCGGCGCAGTGAAACCGCCTCTTCGCTGGCCTGGCGCATCGCCGGGCCGGAGGTGGGGGAGGTGCCGGGACAGGAACGGCTGTTTTTGACTTTTCCCATGACCAAGGACCCGGCGGTGCTGGCCCCGGCCTGGGATGAGGTGTTTCTTCAGGTGGGACGGCGCTTGGAGGCCGGGTTGGATGTGGCCTTTATCACCGAGGGGGACCCGTTGTTTTTCAGCACCTTTGTTTATCTGATGGAGGCCGCCCCCAGCCGCTGGCCCGAGGCACGGGTGGAGGTGGTGCCGGGGGTGTCCTCCCTGACGGCGGCAGCCGCAGTGGCGGGCATCCCCCTGGTGGACGGCCAGGAGCGGATGGCGGTGGTGCCCGCCACTTACGGGGTGGAGGACCTGGCCCATGTGCTGGAGGAATTTGATACCATTCTGCTGACCAAGGTGAGCAGCCACATGGCCCAGGTGGTGGAGGCGTTGGAGCGTCAGGGGCTGCTGGACCGGGCGGTGTATGTCTCCCGGGCCACCATGGAGGGGGAACTGGTGGAGCGGGATTTGCGCCGGGTGGTCCAGGGGCGGTGTGATTATTTTTCCATGGTGGTGGTGAGCAAGAAAGAAAACAACGGCCTGTTGCTGGGGCAGGCGGCCCAGCGTGCGGTCAATGACCGGCCGGGAGGGCACAGTTCCAGGGATCAACCGGCAGCAGGGAAATTGGGCGGGGGAATGGCCGGTGACTGACCAAACATCACCAAAGGCCGTCCAGCTCTCCGCTTCCGGCATCCTTCGCAAGCCC
>JAOUFO010000057.1 GCA_029858165.1 Deltaproteobacteria bacterium
GTGCGGGTGCTGGACAGCGCCCCAAAAAGAAAGGCACCAGCCAGCCTGAAAAACCTCTCCCTCTCCCCGCCCGCCTGACGGCGGTCTGCCCCTCCCCTTCAAGGGAGGGGCGGGGTGTGCTTGTTTGATCGGATGCCATCCATTCGGCTTTTGTTTTTGCCCCCATTGCGGTTTGTTGATTCAAAAGGGAATGTTTTGGTTTTCCCCTCCCTGGCCGGGGAGGGGTGGCACCTGAAGGGTGACGGGGAGAGGTGGGGCCGCAAGGCCCGTGGCGGTGGTCAACCGCTAGGAGGGGAAGCAAAACAGAAGCTCTTTGTCCGCCAAGCCAAAATCAAACCTTTGGCCCAAACCCAGGTAGCAGCCGTCCACATGGGCGTGGACCGGTTTTTCTACTGTCACCTGAAAGGTCGCGTGGTCATCCAGCACCAGCCCCGGCCCCCGGATAGGCAGCCTTAGCAACAGCCGACCAATGCCAAAGGGCACCAGCATCCATCCGTTAACCGCCATCAGCCCCAGCCGGGGTTGGAACATTCCGGCCCGGGGGTGAATGGTCATCCACCCGGCGTAGGTTTTGGCCCGGGCCGCCACCACCCAAATGGCCGGTCGCCGTTTGCCGTCAGGGGTAATCACCTCCATGGACGGATGGGAATAAAGCAAGGTGCGGAACCCGAACAAAATATAGGCCAAAGGTCCCAAGGCCCCCTTGGCCTCTTTGGTAAGAAAAAATATGGTGGTGGCGTCAAAACCCAGCCCGGCCATGTTGATGAAATAGCGGTAGTTGATCCGCCCCAAACGCACCGGCAGCACCTTGGCCTGGGCCATCACCCCCACCGCCTTTACCGGGTCCAGGGGCAGCCCTATCTCCCTGGCGGTGGAATTGGCCGTCCCACCCGGCAAAAACCCCAGGGGAACCCCGCCCCCCGCCAACCCGTTGGCCGCCTCGTTTAAGGTGCCGTCTCCCCCGTACACCATCACCCGGTCCACCCCTTTCACCTGCCGGGCCAGCACAGTGGCATGGCCGGGGGCCTCCGTCAGCAAAATGCGGGGGGTGATGCCTTGGGCATGGCAGGCCGATTCTATCAACGCCAGGGTGTCCCGGTGAAACCGCCCGGAAGTGGGGTTGCAGATAATGGCCCAGGTGGTCATAAAAATTGGGGAGAAGGGGATGGGTGAATGATGCGGTCACCCATACCAAACCACAACCGGGGATGAAAATCATGAAGAAAAAGCGGGGACAGCCGGGAAAGTACAATAAAAAAGCCGCCTGCGGGAAACCCGTAAGCGGCTGTTTATTTTAAAGTAGCGGGGACAGGATTTGAACCTGTGACCTTTGGGTTATGAGCCCAACGAGCTACCGGACTGCTCTACCCCGCGATGTGAACCTTGGATGATGAATGGTGCTCTTTAAAAGAGCGGGAAACGGGATTCGAACCCGCGACCCTCAGCTTGGAAGGCTGATGCTCTAGCCAGCTGAGCTATTCCCGCATCAGTCCGTCATCTTGTAATGATGAGGCCTTCGGCCCCGGTTGTCAACGGCTTATGCGGATTTTTCACCTTTGGGGTGCCGGTGGGGCGGGGATTACAGATTCCACCCTCCCGAGACGGGGATATTGGCGCCGGTGATGTAGTCGGCGGCGGGGGAGATGAGAAAGTCCAGGGCGGCCAGGATGTCCTGAAATCCCCCCAGCCGTCCGGCGGGGATGGGCAGGCCTGGGATTTCCGCGCTGTTTTCCAGAATGCCGGGGGAGATCATGTTGACCCGCACCCGGTGGGGGGCCAGGGTCTGGGCGAAGGAGCGGGTGAGGAGGTGAACCCCCATTTTGGCGATATGGTAATGGGTGGCGCGGGGGTGGGCGCTGATGCGGTCCGCGGCCGCGTCCCCCAGGTTGATCACCTGGGCCGGGGCGGCGGCAATCAGCCGGGGTGCGGCCCGCTGGGTGATATGAAAACCGGCCGAAAGGGTGGCATCCAGGGTGTGCTGCCATTGGGCGGGGGTGATGGATTCCAGGGGCAGGTTTTCAAACACCCCCACATTGTTGATCAGCAGGTTCAGCTTGGGGGTGATTTGATCCACCCGGTCCAGCATGGCATCCCGCTGGACACAATCGGCAAGCTCTGCAAACAGCAGGGAGCAGACAGCCCCTTTGGCCGAAGCCTGGGCGGCCACCTCCTGAAGGGGCGAATCGGGGCCGGAATCCCTCCGGGTGTGGAGCAACAAATGGACCCCCGGCCCCGCCAGATGAAGGGCCATGGCCCGGCCCACCCCCCGCTCAGCCCCGGTAATCAGCACCACGGGAGAGGTCATGGAGGGGTGCCTTGGTTGGTTTTTTCCCGGCTGACCGAAAGGGCCACCACCGGCCCGTCACAATCGGCCACGGCCATCGGTTTTTTGATTTCCAGGCTGAGGGCTGCCAGATCAAATTTTTCAGCCAGATGGCCCCCCAGGGTCCGCCCCAGGGCCTCCACCAGATGAAAGGTGCGGCCTTCCATAAACCTTCGGGTCTCCTGGGCCACCAGGGCGTAATCCAAAGTATGGTCTATAGAATCGGTTTGGGCCGCCCGGCTGAGATCGGCGGGGATGGTGATGGTGATCCACAGGGGTTGGGGTTGCTCCCGTTCCTCGCTATCCACCCCGATGTGGGCCTCCACCTTCAGGTTCACCAGCCGCAGAAATTCAGAATGAAACCGGACCATCGGGAACACCTTATTTTACGAGGGGCAATGGAAGAAGAGGGGTCTGCATTTGGGGTGTTGTTTTCAACCCCCCCGGAGACAACCGGTCAGGCCATTCCCCTTTAAGTTGAGGCCGCTTGATTTTGTTCAAGGGCTTTCAGAATCTGTTGGAAAATTTCTATATCCAGCGGCCCCCCCAAAAACCGGGCACCGATGGAGTAGTGGGCCTCCATCATGTTTTCGTCGGTCATCACCATGGTTTCGCGCGTGACTTCTATATCCAGTTCAAACAGATTTTTAAAATTTGCCTTAAGTTTGGTGCCCAGGGGGTGTGTATTTTTTGAAAGAAAGGAAATCCCCCCCTGGGATATGTTCAGCAAGGTGAATTCCTGAAACCCTTGGGCCAGATAAAAGTGAAATAGATGTTTTTCCAGGTGTTTTCTGGGAAACCGGCGGTTCTCAATGCCGGAGGTTGGTGGGTTCTTCATCAAACAACCTTCATCATGGGATCAATATAACCGGCGCGCCAAACCCTTCACCGGCCGGATTATCCTCCCGTCCATGGTCTCATAATCGCATCTGGGGGGATAGGGGCTATTTGGGAAAGGGCGGGGGGTCGGATGAATCCGGCACGCCGAACACGGACATAATCTGAGCAAACACATCATCCTCCAGAGGTCCCGGCACAAACCGGGCACCTGTTTTGTATTTTACCTCCAGAAACACCTCATCCACCATGATCATTTCGTGATGAAGGATTTCCACCTCCTGTTGGAACATTTTGAAAAAGTTCACCTGCAACCGCTCCCCCACCCCATATTTGTGGTCCGACAGGAAATACACCCCTCCCTTGGAGATATTCAACAGATTGAACTCCTGAAACCCGGTGTTCAGGTACAGTTTTTTTTGACTCCCAGCCGGATTGATTCGATGGAACAACCGGGTATCCTCAGACTTTTGGCCGCCGGAAGGTTCGGGGGTGGTGGTTTCCGGTTTTTTGGATTCAGAGGTCATGGTTTTTAGACGAAAAAAGAGGGTGGGTTGTTCATTTGAGCTAACGTGAGAACCACCAGGCCGGTTATAAACGCGGGCCGGTGAAAAAGCGGTTCCCAGCCTCGCTTCCTGGCAAGGGTTCGGTCACCGACCCAAAAGCCTAGGTTGGCTTTCTGATTTTTATTCGGTTTCAAAAAGCCGGAATCCTGCCTCCACTCCTTCCCTCAAGATTTTGGCGGCAGCGGTGATTTGTTCAAAACTCCACCGGTCTCTGACCGCTGTTAACGCGGCCAGATCCCCGGCGGAAACCACATGGACAAAGGGGGTGATGTAAAGGGAAAGCCTTTCATCCAGGGCGGAAAGGCTTTGAAAGGCGGGAGTCAGTTCTGTTAACAAATGATGAGCCTTGGCCACCGGCCCCTGCTGGACCCCCCCTGTCAAAGCCGGACGTTCCCCCCATCCTTCGGTCAGCCGGGTTTCCCCCCATAGAAGCACACATTGTTTCAAAAACTCAAACCCTATCATTCCTCCCACCCCGTATTTAAGGGGAATCCCCTCATCCGGGTGGCGCGGGGTGTGTTCCTGAACCAGTCTTTCCAGCATGTGGCGTATTTTTTGGGCCAGTTCCTGTTGCGGGGGGTGTTTGTCCCTCCAGGACCGCCCGGTCATTGCAATGATTTCCTGCCCCAGAGGGAGGTCTCCCGCCAGGGGGCGCATCCGGGTGAAGGCCTGAAAGTTCCAGACTTCCGCCTGGCCCTGTAAAAAATTCTGAAAAGAGGCCAGGGGGGTTGCCAGCAATCCCTGGCTGCCAAAAGGGCGCAACCGGTGGTCCAGTTCGTACAGGGATCCAAATTGGGTCCGGCTGGTCAGCAGGGAACTTAATTTCTTGGCAAGTTTGGTATAAAACTCAAAATGGCTCAATCCCTGCCGGGTGGTCCCTTCCTCCCGGTACACAAACATCAGGTCCAGGTCCGATCCGAAGCGCATATCCCGGCTGCCCAGCTTGCCCAGGGCCATCACCGAAAACCCGCTGTCCGGCGGCAGGGCCGGGGTCCGCCCCGCCTGTTGGGCATCAGGATATCCGCACCCCTGGGGCAGACCGTGGCGTTCGGTCAACTGGCTCCAGGCAAACGCCAGACAACCATCCACCGCCGCTTCGGCCATGGCCGTCAGCAGGTCCCGGTGGACGGATGGAGATTCTTCTTTCAAATAGGCCGAAAATATGCGGATGAGAGTTTGAGATTTGACCCCCTGCATGTCCAGGATAAATTCTTCTTCATCCGCCGACCGCAGGGCCGCCTCCATAAAATCCTCCCGGATGGATTCCGCCTCCAGAGGCCGGGCCGAAACAAACGATTCCAAATATTCAGGATGGCGGATCAGCATGTCAGCCACATATCCTCCCTCGCAGAACACCTCCCCGGCCCATCCCAGAACCGAAGGGTTGGCCTCCAGCAGGGCATACAGGGTATTGCGGTTGCCGATGCGTTCCAAAAAAAGAAGCCACTGGTCAAAAGCCGGGCGGGTTCCCCGGCGGTGGATTTCCGGGCGGGCCAACAGCCGCTCCACCTTGGGCACGCATCGCTCCCCCTCCCTGGTTTTCATCAGCCGCTCAAAAAAGGCGTCCATCCGGGCTACGGCTGCGGTCAGGTTTTCCGCAGCCATCCATCCTGCGGCCGCATCGGCCCAAGAAACAGGGTGCTCCCTGTCTTTTTCTCCCCCATCCCCGGTGGAGGCCGGGGTCAGGTTGGCAAACAGATCCGCAAACCGGGCGGTGTTTCCCCGGCGGGCGGATTCCACCTGTTCCAGGGCAGCATTCACCCGCTGGGAAAAATCGGGAAGGAAATCGTGCAACACCCGCAATTGCTCCAACGGGTCCGGGGGCAACACCTGGGTTTGGGTTTCCGCCACCATCTGGATGCGGTTTTCCAGGTTTCTCAACCGCCAGTAATGGGCCTGATGGTCCTGGGCGGTGGGGGGGTCCAACACCCCGGTTTCCACCAAGCGGGCCAAAGCCAGCCCATGGGGAGTCACCTGCAATTCCGGCTTCCGCCCCCCATGCAACAACTGCATGGCCTGCACAAAAAATTCGTTTTCCCGGATGCCGCCCCGCCCCAGTTTGATGTTGGCATCCAGCACCCCGTGGTGATGGCGGTTGATGTCATTTTTGACGATGGCCAACCCTTCAATGGCGCTGTAATCCAGATAGCGCCGATAGACGAACGGGCGGATAATCTGCCGAAACCCTTCAAACACCCTGGGGCTGCCTGCCACCCGGCGGGCTTTCAGTAAGGCGGTGCGTTCCCATTCCCGCCCCTGGGATTCATAATAATGGGCCACAAACGCCAGATTGGGGGAAAGCAGACCGCTTTTTCCCTGGGGCCGCAGGTCGGCATCCACCCGCAGGGCGAACCCATCGGGGGTCTGGCTGGCCAAAAGACCGGTCACCCGCCGCCCCAGTTTTTCGTGAAATTCCCCCGAAGTGAGGATTCCCCGTTCCACCCGGATGGTCTGCCCTTGGTGGTTGAAGGCCCCGCTGCCTGCCATGGCATTGCGGGCTTGAAGGGCCAGTTGTTCCCAGGCGTTCCAAAAGCCATCCGGGTTGTCCGCCAATCCCAAAGCCACCCGCGGCAGGGGGTCCAGTCGGCTGGTGTCGGCTCCATCCCCTTCATGGATAAAAATGAGGTCCACATCCGAAGAATAATTCAGTTCCCCCCCTCCCAGCTTGCCCATGCCCACCACCGCCCCCGCCGCCAGAGACGATCCATCCAGGGGGGCATCCAACCCCGGCAGACCGTGGGCTTCCACCAGCCGGACAAAGGCATGCCGATAGGCCAGTTCAATCATGGCCTGGGACAGCCTGCTGATCAGCGCGTTGGTCACCACCGGGGAATGGGTCCCCAGCAGGTCCATCAGGGTGATGCGCAGGTAATTGGCGTATTTCCAACGGCGCAGCAGCCCCATCATGCCGGTGTCGTCCAGGGGGGCCAGAGGGTCGGTTTTGTTTGGGCCAGCCGGAATGTTTTGGCCGTCTGGACCGGTCTGGAAGGAAAGCCCGCCCGGAGGAAGACAGGTTTCAATATCCAACAGCCCGGCCAGCCTATCCTTATCCGGGGCGGTGACATCCACCGGGGTGGGAACTTCCAATCCCCGCAGCCCCCCCCGCCGGGCGGTTTCGGGGTGGATGGCCAGATAGCGGGCCAAGAAAGGGGCGGCATAAACCAACCGGCCCAGCCCCTGCCCCACCCCCGGCAGGTCCAACAATTCCCCCAGGGAGGGACCTTCCTCCGGCTGGGCGGCCAGCAGGGATTCCAACAAACTGTCCGCCAGATGCCAGGTTTCTTCCGGGGGATGGATGGCTTCCAGCTGCCGGGCCAGGGAGGCCAAACCCCGGTCTTCCGGGTTGGACGGGGGGCCGCCCGGCGCCGGGGGGGAAGGCGGGTGAATCCGGGCCTCCCATTTTGTAAAAAAATCTGACATTTTAAATGCGGTGGAAGGTTGATTGAATCATGATGATGGGTTGGCTAAAGTATTCCCCAACGGGAGAAAAAAATAAATCGGCAGGGTCCCCTGCCTGGTTGAATGTTTGTTTGAAGAAACCGGAAACATGACCACCCCCCTGATTGATTTTGACACGGCCCTCAACCGGGTGCTGCAAGCCGTCCGGCCAACCCCCCAGGTGGAGGAGGTCCCCCTGGAGGGGGCCTATGGCCGTTTTTTGGCCCAGGATGCCAACGCCAGGGAAAACATTCCCATCGCCGACAATTCCGCCATGGATGGTTTTGCCGTGCGTTATGAGGATGTGGCCCCGAAAGAAGGCCAAGGGGGGGTTGAAGGGGGACTCCCCTGTTTGCGGGTGGTGGAGGTGCTGGGCGCCCGATCCGTGGCCGGGCGGCCTTTGGTCGCCGGGGAGGCCATGAAAATCATGACCGGCGCCCCCATTCCGCCGGGAGCCGATACGGTGGTGATGGTGGAACACACCCGCAGCCAGCCCGGCCCTGACGGCGCCCCCCAGGTGGTGATCACCCTTCCCCCCCGGCCGGGGGAGCATATCCGTCCCGCCGGAGGGGATTATCTTGCGGGGCAGCCGGCCTTGCACCGGGGGGATCTGCTGGGGCCTGCCCAGGTGGGAATCCTGGCCTCTCTGGGGTATCCCAGGGTAAAGGTGGTCCGGCGCCCTTTGGTGGGGGTGCTGGCCACCGGGGATGAACTGGCGGAACCCGGAGAACCCCTGACCCCCGGCCGGGTGAGAAACGCCAACAGCTACACCCTCACCGGGCTGATCCATCAGGCGGGGGCGGAACCCCGCAACCTGGGGATGGCCCCCGACAACCGGGAATCCCTGCGCCATATTTTGGCCCGGGGGCTGGCCCAACACGATGTGTTGATCACCTCCGGGGGGGTATCCATGGGGGATTATGATTTTGTAAAGCCCCTGGCGGATGAACTGGGGCTGGAGGTGGGGTTTAAGGCATTGAATGTCCGGCCCGGCAAACCGGTGGTGTTTGCCTCCAGGGAAGGCAAACTGTTTTTTGGCCTGCCGGGCAACCCGGTTTCGGCCATGGTGGCCTTTTTGCAATTGGTGCGGCCCGCCCTGCTGAAAATGATGGGCCACCCCCACCTGGGGTTGCGCCGGTTGCGGGTGCCCTTGGAGGACGGGTTTTCCAAAAAAGACGGCAAACGCCATTTTTTGCGGGGGGTGGTGTATCTGACCGCCGAGCCATCCCCCCTGGGCGGCCCCCCCTCCGGCAGCCTGGGGGTGCGCCTTACCGGCCACCAAGGCTCCGGGTTGCTCCATTCCATGGAACGGGCCAATTGTCTGGTCATCATCCCGGAGGAAAGCCGCCAGATTCCCCCCGGCCACCCGGTGGAAGTGCAATTGTTTGAAGGCCCTCCCCTGGCCCTGGAACCCTCCGGCTGAAAACAGAGGCCGGGAAACCCTGCCGACAGCCGGGGGGCATGGTTCCTGTTTTCAGCTTCTGAGGGTGGCCCCGGTTTCCCGTTCCACCCGCTGAATGATTTTCTGGCGGACCTTGGCCACATCCGTATCAGCCAGGGTGCGATCCTCGGCCTGATAGGTCAGGGCATAGGCCAGGGATTTTTTGCCCTCCCCCAGTTTTTCCCCCCGATACACATCAAACAGGGCCACATGGCGCACCAGGGGTTTGCCGGTCTGAAAAATTATCCCCTGGACCTGGCGGGCTTCCACCCCCCCGTCCACCACAAAAGCCAGGTCCTCATAAATGGGGGGATGGAGCGAGATGGGGGCCATTTTCCGTTCTTCGCTCCAGAATTCCAGCAGGCCGTCCAGTTCCAGTTCCAGGGCCGCCACCGGTTGG
>JAOUFO010000409.1 GCA_029858165.1 Deltaproteobacteria bacterium
GCAAATCATGGCCGGATCCGTTATAAATATCCGCATGGGTATCCAGGGGGCAGTCAAACCCCCCGCCGCGCAACACCCCCCGGGTGGTTTCCAGGGTGCGGGCGGAAGGGGAACTGAATATCTTTTCCGGGGAATAGTTCCGTTCCCTCAAGGCCAGACCCAGGGCCTCCGCCTGGGCGATCCCCCGATGGGTAAGCGGGCGTTGAAAATCATCCAGCAAACCCGGGTCCACCGGTTTGGCATGACGCAAAATCATCAACGTTTTCATACGGGATTCCATCTTCATTTCAAACAACCCCCTGACTTAAATCCAATAAGCCAGCCAAGCCAATCACTTTTGGAGCAAAAAGAAAAGTCCGGTTTTTTTCACCCGCCCGCCGGGGGTCAGGGAAGGTCCGCCCGGCCAAGGGTGATTTCCGCCGCCAGCCCCCCGTTCCGGTTGGGATACCCTCCTTCCGGCGGTTCCACATGGACCACCACATCCCAGGCATCCAGTTCTTTTTTGCAGGCTTCCACCACCTTGTGGGCAATGCGGTGGGCCTTCCACAAGGGGATGTCGGGGTCCAACTGAATATCCAGATCCAAAAACACATAGGGCTGGCTTCCCCGTGAGCGGACTTTGGTGCAGGAAATCACCTCCGGCACCAGCATGGCCACCCGCTTGATTTCGGCGGAATCCAGCACGGTGGAATCAATCAGCACCGAGGATGTCCGGCGCAAAATGGAATAACTGATGGAAAGCACCAGCCCGGCAATCAGGATGGCCACCGCCCCGTCCATCCAGAACACTCCGGCCCACGCCGCCCCCAACCCCGCCAGCACCGACATGGAAACCAGCACATCGGACCGGGTGTGCTCGGAATCAGCCCGCAGAATATCGCTTTGAAGCCGGTTTCCCTGGCGGGATTCATACCGGGTGACAAACCAGTTGACCCCCATGGTGGCCAACATCACCCCCACACTCCACAGGTCCGGGCTGGCGGTTTCCCCGCTTTCCAGCCGGGCAACCGCCATCCGCACCACCTCCACCGCGGTAAAAGCCATCAACACACTGATGGCCATGGCGGAAAACGCCTCATACTTCTGGTGACCGTACTGGTGGTCCTCATCCGGGGGGCGGGAGGACATATGAATGCCCACCAGCCCGATCACGTTGGAGGAGCCGTCCAGCAGGGAGTGGAACCCATCGGCCATCATGGCCAGGGAGTTGATGGAATGGCCGATGGCCAGTTTGGCCACCGCCACCACCACATTCAGCCACAACACCACCCACAACACTTTTTTGATGGCTTTTACCCGCTCAATCAATTTGGATCACCCGAAAAGAAAAGGAGGCCCCCGGTTTTTTTTTGTCCATGGATGAGTCTACCCCTTTTGCCCCCCTCCCGGAAGTGGAAGCTGACACCTTGGGTGAAAGCGGCCAGCCAAAACCCTTCCCAAGGGTGGATTGAACGGAAAACCCCCCTGGTATCGGGGAAACACCCAGGCCGAAAAACGGTGCTGTTTACTTAAATTGACCACATTATCCCTTGCTTTTAAAAGCCGTTGGGGATAAGGAAAGACCATAAACGACATTCCATAATCCGAATCCCGGAAAACCCGTATCCCTTAAAAACATGGCCGCTGAAAACGAATCCCGTCCCGGGTCTCATCCAAAGGGTCCCGTTGATTTTACCCATATCTTCCGGGAAGAGCTGAAACTGCTGGCCCACCGCAGACAATTCCAGGGATACACCCCCCCCAAGGTTCCATCCGCGGCCACCCCCTCCGCCGACCTGAATCTGGTGGGCCTGGGGATTTCCGGGGGGGGGATCCGCTCCGCCACCCTCAATCTGGGGGTTGTGCAGCGGCTGGCCGAATACGGGGTGTTCAACCGGGTGGATTACCTGTCCACCGTCTCCGGGGGGGGAATGCTGGGCTCCTGTCTGTCCAACATTTATCATCAGGCTCCGGCCTCGGATAAGCCCATCGGGTTTCCGTTTACCCACCGGCAGGGAAAACCGGAAAACAAAGCCTTTCACCACTTGCGGGATTATTCCAATTACCTCACCCCCAAAGGGCTGGTGGATATTCTGCGGATTCCCCTGCTGCTGCTGATCGGGCAAATCGCCAATTTCGTGATTCTGATCCCATACATTATTCTGGCGGTGCTGATCACCGTATTTCTGGGAAGCGGG
>JAOUFO010000410.1 GCA_029858165.1 Deltaproteobacteria bacterium
TCGTTAAGGTTGTTCACCAGCCCGGCCTGGGTGACAGAGGACAGATCCCGATCCTTCCAGGTGACCAGTGTGAACACATCCCGCTTCAAAGGGCGGGGAGGGCCATCTGCCGGACCGCCGGAAGCCAGAGATTGGGGGACCGGGGATTGGGCAGGCTGGGTGGCCTGGGCCTGTCGGCTTTCAAGAGCGGCATGGTGGCGGGTTTCCCGCACCGCCCACACCGACAGCACCAGACCCGCCGCCACATACACCACTCCCAGGTAAAACGGCTCCGGGCGGGGAGACCAATGGGAGGCCACAAACCCCGTGGCCAAAGCCGATAACGCCACCGCCGCATACCCGGCAAATTCGTTGAGGCCCATGGCCAAACCCCGCCGCTTGGGGCCGGCCAGGTCTATCTTCATGATCACCGTGGTGGACCAGGTCAGCCCCTGGCTGATGCCCAACAGCACATTGGCCGCCAACACCCAGTTCCAACCGGGCGCCCACATCAGGATAAACGGCACCGGCACCGCCGCCAGCCATCCGGCCACCAGCACCCGCTTGCGCCCCCAGGATTCTGACAACACCCCGGCAAAATAATTGGTCCCCGCCTTGACCACCCCGAACACCGCGATAAACGACAAAATCGCCGTCTTGGCCGCCAAATGGTAATCCTCCTGGGCCAAAACGGGCAAAATGGACCGCTCCAACCCCACCATGGCCCCCACAAAGCCGTTGACCACCACCAGCAACGCAAACTGGCCCCGGTTCTCCCGTAAACCCAACACAATCTCTTTCCGGCTCATGAATGGACCCCCCCGGTTTCCAAGGTTTGGCCGTCGGCGCGCCATTCCATCACCCCCTCCTCCATGCGGTAGGCCGTAAACCCTTTTTTGCGCAACAGTTCCACCGCCTTGGCCGCCATCACGCAATAGGGGCCGCGGCAATAGGCCACCACATCCTTGGCCGGGTGCAGGGTTTTGATCAGCCGGGGAAGTTTTTCCAAGGGGGCCGATACCGCCCCCGGCAGGTGGCCCGCAAGGTATTCATCCTCACCCCGGACATCCAGCAGCACCACCTCGCCACGGGCCACACGCTCCAACAACGCCTGCCGGTGCTGGGGCAAAATGCGGTCCGGCTCGGAATAATAATCCCGCAAGGTCTCCCGAACCTCCGGCATCACCCCCTCACCCAGGCGGGTCAGGGCCAGCCAAAAAGCCTCCACCGGCTCGCCCGCCAGCCGGTAAACCACATGCTTGCCGTCCCGGCGCCAGGCCACCAGCCGCGCGGTGTGCAAAACCTTTAAATGGGCGCTGGCGTTGGCCACGCTCAAACCCGTCTGAGACGCCAGCCGGTCCACCGGCTTTTCGCCCTGGGCCAGCAAATCCATCAGCTCCAGCCGGTGGGGGTTGGATACCGCTTTGCCGATACCCGCAAAGCTTTCGTAAAGCCTGTCTTTTATCCCGGAAGGGGGCACCATATACACCACGCAAAAAAGGGGGAAATGAAACAAACGTTCAAACGATTTATTGAATGATAGCGTGTCAAACAGGGGTTGTCAAGGGGGGGCTAAGCAAATTCAGGCAAAAGCAAGGCATCGGATGGGGATACAATGTGCAATTCCGGGAGGGGCGGCACTGATCCAGACATTGGTATCCACCACCACCCTGGGCACATACGGAGGGGGAATATCAGCTTTCATCGGCCAGCAATGCCTCCAGGGCCTTGGGGGTCAGCCCCAATTTGCTGGCGGTGTCATTGGCCTCATCCAGCGAGTGCAACAAGCGGTCCGCGTAAAACGCCCGCATGGCGGCATAATCCTGGGCACTCACCATCACGCCCACCACCTTGTTCTGGCGCTTCACTCCCACCGGCTCCTGCTGCGCCAGTTCCAATATCTCGCCAAAATGTGTTTCCGCCTCATTGGCAGTGTAGGTTCGCATGGCGTTTCCTTTCTCCCTTCAGGGTCCTTTTGTTCAATTTAGTCATTCCGTTCCCCTTGGTCAAGATCGCGCCCCAAAGCCTGTCTTTTATCCCGGAAGGGGGCGAATCTTCCCTTGCGGGGGGCAATGGGATTTTGAAAGCTTGGTACGATTATCCGTTAAAGCCTTGGACTAATTGAAGGAAGGTAGTAGGTCTGTACCTGAGACCTCTGAATAACCCCCCTGAATTCCGGGTTTTCTTC
>JAOUFO010000058.1 GCA_029858165.1 Deltaproteobacteria bacterium
AAAATCCACAAGCCAGTTTGCCTCCACCCACCCCCCTATGCACACCCTTCCCCCTCGCCCCCAGGAGAGGGGGTGGCGCGGAATGCGCCGGGGGTGAGGCCCGCTTTTTTATCAAAACAGGAAATGATCGGTGGGTATGCAGAAACCTCACCCGGTTTTAAAGCAAACCGGTGGGTTCCGGCAGGCCGAACATCAGATTCATGTTTTGCACCGCCTGACCGGATGCCCCTTTGAGCAGGTTGTCTATGGCGGTGACCACCACCCAGTTGGCCCCGGTGTCATCCGGGTGAAGGCTGATCACACACCGGTTGGTCCCCTGGGCCATGTTCAGTTCCACCCCCCGGCCGGGGGCCATCAGCCGCACAAAAGGCTCCTTGCGGGCAAACTGGGCATACCGCTCCCGCAGGGTATCCGGGTCCACCGGCTTGGAAAACCGCAGGTAAATGGTGGATAAAATCCCCCGGCCCACCGGCAGCAGGTGGGGGGTAAAGACCACCCGCCCCTGGCTTTGCCGGGCATAAGGGGTGATTTCCTCCAGGTATTGTTCAATTTCCGGCAAATGCTGGTGGCTGAAAATTTTATACGCCTTGAAATTTTCGTTGACGGCCATAAAGCCGGTGGAATCGTCCTCCACCCGCCCCCCCGCGCCGGAAACCCCGCTTTTGGCGTCTATCACCGGGGGAGAGGCCAGTTGGGCGGCCAAATCCCCCAAAGGCAGCAGCCCCAGCAACGCCCCGGTGGGATAACAACCGGGATTGGCCACCAGGTCCGCCCCCCGGATTTTGCCCCGGAAAGCCTCCGGCAGGCCAAACACCGCTGTTTTCAGCAATTCCGGCTCCGTATGGGCCATCCCGTAGAATTGCTGAAACACCGCTACATCCCGCAGGCGGAACACCCCCGATAAATCCACCACCCGCACCCCCTTGGCCAGCAGACTGGCGGCCAGTTCCAGGCTGGCCTGGTTGGGCACCGCCAAAAAAGCCACCTGACAGCCGTCCACGGAAGAATCGTTGGGGGCAAACACCCCGTCCACCCGGTCCAACAGGGGAAACACATCCCCCACCGCCTGGCCCGCATAGCGGCTGGAGGTCATCAGCCGCAATTCCACATCCGGGTGGCGGCTGAGCAGCCGGACAAGCTCCTGACCGGACAATCCGGCGGCTCCGATGATGGCGGCTTGAATCATGACAATCCAGGCAAAAGGGTTTTTGGTGTGCGGGGACTGGACCCCCGGCAAAGGTGTTGGGGGGGGTTAACCCGCATGGCTTTTTTCGGTGCGCCTATTTTCGGTGCTGCTTTTTTCGGTGCCGCCTTTTTCGGTATTTTTTTCCCGGTGGAGCTTGACCGCATCCCCCAGGAACCGGAGCAGTTCGTCTATTCCGTACCCGCTGACGGCGGAAATGGCAAACACCCGCTCCCCGGCCTGTTCCAGTTTGGTTTTTAATCCGGCGATTTCATCCGGGTCCGCCAGCATATCCATTTTGGTCAAAGCCACCACCCGGGGTTTGGTCAGCAAATCGGGAGAAAACAGCCCCATTTCATCCAGCAAAACGGAGTATTCATCCCAGGGCTGAAATTCAGGAGAGGCCAGGTCCAGCAGCAACAACAGCATTTTGGTGCGTTCAATGTGGCGCAGAAACCGGTGGCCCAGCCCGTGCCCCTCATGGGCGCCCCGGATGATGCCGGGAATATCCGCCACCACAAAGGATTCATAGGCGGCGTTTTGCACCACCCCCAGGTTGGGCACCAGGGTGGTAAATGGATAATCGGCTATTTTGGGCCTGGCTTTGGATACCCGGCTGATAAACGTGGATTTCCCCGCATTGGGAAACCCCACCAGCCCCACATCGGCCATCAGTTTCAGCTCCAGGGTCACCCACAATTCCACCCCCGGCAGACCGTCGGTGGTCTCCATGGGGGCCTGGTTGGCAGAGCTTCTAAACCGGGCGTTCCCCTTGCCCCCACGGCCCCCTTCAAACAGCAGGCGGGGGATTTCATCCACCACATCAGCCAGCACCTCTCCGGTTTCGGCGTTGCGCATCACGGTTCCCAGGGGCAGGTGCAGCACCACGTCGGTCCCCCGGCGGCCGTGTTTGTTTTTGCCCATGCCGTGGACCCCGTTGCCGGCATGAAAATGCTGGGTGAATTTAAAATCCATCAGGGTGGTTTTGGTGGTGGTGCCCTGAAGAATCACTTTTCCTCCATGGCCGCCATCGCCGCCATCCGGGCCGCCCATGGGGATGAATTTTTCCCGGCGAAAGGAGCAGCAGCCGTTTCCTCCGGTGCCGCTTCTCAATTCCACTTTGGCGTAATCAATAAATTTCATGGCCGGGTCCGTTTGTGTGCGGGTGGGGTGGAATGGGAACCCTGTGAATGGGAAATGGATTTTCCATGGGGGGCTTTGGCCGGTTGGCTGGGGGCGGCAGGCTGTGCTTCGGCTCCATCCAGTTCTATCACCAGATGGACCGGGCTGATGCCGGGGGTTTCGGTCTGACCGCCCAGGGCCTGGGCCCGTTGCATGCAATAATGTTGGTCTTTGGTGCGGCCCATTTTTTGGTACAGCACTCCCAGGTTGTGCCAGGTGTTGGCTCTGTCCCGTCCTTTGGCCAGGGACCGTAAAAAACAGCGCCGCGCTCCGGTAAAATCCTTGCGCCGAAACAGGGCCGTCCCCAAAGCGTTCCATGCCTGGGGGAACCCGCGGTGAAGTTTCAGGGCTGTTTTAAAATGGCGCAAAGCCTCCTCCGGGCGGCCCAGTTCATCTTCGGTCAATCCCAGATTGTACCACGCTTTGGCCTCATCAGGGTTCAGATCGGCGGATTTTTTAAAGGCCCGGGCAGCCTCCCGGGGCAGCCCCAGCTTAAATTGGATCGCCCCCAGGTGAAACCAATCCCGGTAATCGGCGGCGTTTAGGGCCGCCAGGGCTTCCAGGCTGGCCCCGGCCTCCTCCAGCCGGTCCAGGGCCATGCACACTTCGGCCCGTTCCCGCCAAAAGGCGGGGTTCTCCTTTTGATGCTCCCGGATGGATTCCAGGTGGGCAAACGCCCCGGCCGGGTCGTTGTTTTCAAGCAGGTGACGGGTCCCTTCCGCCGGATTTGTTTTTTCGGGAACCCCGTACATCGCCAATTGGTCCATGCACCGCCGGGCTTCATCCGGTTTGCCCGCTGATTCATACAAAGCGGCCAGGTCCATCCAGTACCGGGGGGGCACCAGTTCCCGTTCCAGCAGTTTTTCCAATTGGGTCAAAAAATCCCCGCTTTTTCCGGCCGCGGCGTAAATGGGATAAAACTCCCCCCAAACATGGGGCAGATACCGGATATGGTCCGGCAGGTTGTCCAGACAGGAGGCTGCCTTGGCAAACACCCTCTGACGGAAAAACTCATCGGCCAACGGCCGCCAGACCGCCACATTGTTGCGGTTGATGGGTGCCGCCCGTGAAAACCGCTCATAGGCCAGGTCCCATTGCCCGCGGGACATGGCGATTTCTCCCAGATATTGCCAAGGCTCGGTGCGCTCCCCATGGTGGGCCACCACGGTTAAAAAACAGCTTTCCGCCTCATCCGGTTTGTGATGGTACAACAACCGCTGGCCCACCTGATGCCACAGTTTCACCACGTTTTCCGATTGGCTTTCCACCTTGCCCAGGTGGCTGTAGGCATCCAGGGGGCGGCCCTGTTGCAGCGAAAGGGCAGCCATCAGCAGCCGGGTTTCCTCATCCTCCGGGTTCAGGGATATCAAATGGCGCAGAATTTTAAGGGCATCCTCGGCTTCACCCATTCTTTGCTGGACCATGGCCATTTCCCGCAGCAGGGCCTTATCGTCCGGGTTTTGTTGCAGCAACAGGGTCAGGCTTTGCTTCCATTTGTGGTGGTTGGGCCGCTCTGCCCCCACATACCACTGCCGCAGAAGCTCCCAGGCTTCCAGGTCCCCCGGATTCAGGCTGACCGCTTCCAGCAGACATTTTTCTGTTTCGGGCTCGCCCCGGCCCAGCAGAAATTCCCCCAGATTAAACCAGAAGTCCGGCTCCCGTCCGTTGAATTGGATGGCTTTCCGATAGGCCTCCTCCGCCGCCCGGTGCTCCCCCAGTTTGGAAAACGCGTTTCCCAGGTTGTTCCAGGCCTTGGCGAATTCCGGCACCAGATGAATGGCCTTCAGGTAGTATTCCTTGGCGGTTTCGGTTTCACCCCGGCGGGCGGCCACCAGTCCCAGGTTGTTCCAGGCTTCATGGTCCTGGTCATTGATGTCCACCGCTTTTTCAAACTCTTCGGCGGCCCGGGTCAGGTCCCCTTTGCGAAAAAACAACATGCCGATCCGGTGGCGGGCCACCTGCTCGGTGGGGGCCAGTTCTATGGCCTTGCGGAAGCATTCCATGGCATCTTCGGTTTTGCCCAATGCCTCCAGCACCGCCCCCAGATTGTCCCAGGTTTCGTGGTCTTTGTCGTTATAGCGCAGGGCTTCCCGGTAGGCCGATTCTGCCTGGGGCCACATTTTTTGCAGACTGTAAACCAACCCCAGGCTGTAATGGGTCTGGGGTTGGTCCGGTTTTACATGGACCGCCGCCTGGTAAAAATCCACCGCCTTGACCAGATTCCCCTGCTGGGAATAAATGGCCCCCACCCGGTGCAGAGTTTCGGCGTCATTGGGGTTTTTGGTCAGCCGGGCCTGAAGCAGGCCCAGCTCTTCTTCCAAAGAAGTCGGCTCGGATGGGGGTTCTTCAGAAACCGGCGGGGCCATGTGTTGTGGGGCCTTGTGTTGTGGGGCCATGTCTTATGGGGCCTTGACTGGGGGGGTAAGCATCGGGCGGATAAGGGATTGTGCCGGGCATAGAAACCAGTTTACGGGAGTCGCCGGGGAGGGGTCAAGAACAATGCCTTTTGGGGGGTTGCGGCCCGGCCCCCTTTTCTTTTGATAAAAAACAAAAAATGTGGTTACTTATACCGGTGGGAAAGCATTCCTTCAGCCCCGGCCAGAGAACCCGGAAATAAAAATTCCGGGTGGCCCATCCCCCGGAAAATCAAAAAGGCCAAACACCCAAATGCCATGGAGGCCGCGGGAAACGACCTTGGGAAGGATGACAACGGCGCGGGAGGCTTATCCCTTAAACCAACACGCATAAGGAGATGCGTATGGATGAGTTGAAAAAAGCCAAGGACGAACTGTACCGACAGATGGAACAGACCCTCCAGGATATCCGCAAACGGATCCCGACCATGGCACCCCCCAACGGGGCAGACGGCAGGAGCGATGGTTGGAACGGGTGTGATTTTGATTTCACCGGAGAAAACCCGGGAGAACCCGACCAGCCCGTCCCCTTGGACCTGGGGTGGTTTGACCAGCCCAAAACCCGCTGATCCAAGTATATTTTAGTGAAAACTGTAAAGGGCTGGGTGGCAATGGCCGCTTGGCCCAAGCCCGCGCAGGCGCCCCGATGGAATCATCTTCCAAGGGGTTAAAAGGGAAACCGGTGTAAATCCGGTACGGTCCCGCCACTGTGAATGGGAAGCCGCTAACCAAATTGCCACTTGGGGATTTCTCCGGGGAAGGCGGAAGCGGCGTCGGTCAACCCCCCTGGGGGACGGCTGGAACCCATGAGTCAGGAGACCTGCCCGCGCAGGGTGTAGGTGAGTTCTCCCCGAGGAACGGGAGGATGGCCCATTCAGGCTTATCTTGTCTCCGCATTTTTTTTCTGCGCCTTATTTCCGGTGTGGGGGCCTCCCTCGTTTCCCAAAAACAAATGGTGTGGTTTTTTCGCTTTCTCTGGCGCAATCTGTCGGAGTGGGGGGATAGATGGGCCTCATCCAACAGCCGGAAGAGGATGAGCGGGCAGTACCGCTCATCCCGGCGCGGTCTTTTTTGGAGCATTCCGATTCGTGTTGAATCCTTTTCACCATGACCGGCAGGGATATCCCCGGCCCAGTCCATCCATCCAAAAAACGGCGGTGGTACTGGTGGGCCATGGCAGCCGCCGGGAGGGGGCCAACCGGGAGTTCACCGCCCTGGCGGAAGCCTATGGTGCGATCCGGCCTCAATACCGGGTCAGCCGGGCTTATGTAGAGCTTGCCGCGCCATCCATGGCCGAAGGGCTGGCTTCCGCCGCCCTGGAGAGGTTGGCCGGAAAAGAAGCTGTTCCGGTGGTGTTGGTGCCGGTGCTGCTGGCGGCGGCGGGCCATGTGAAAAACGACATCGGCCTGGCCCTGGAACAAGCCCGCAAGGACCATCCCGGCCAGCCGTTTGTGGCATCCAGGGACCTGGGGGTCCATCCGGTGTTGACCCGGCTGGCCTTTGGCCGCTTTAAAACAGCCCTGGACAGCCTGGATGGGAAGAATGGGTCGGCCGGGAAGGGTTTGGCCGATACCTGTGTGGTGCTGGTGGGGCGGGGTTCCTCGGACCCCGATGCCAACGGGGAATTTTACAAAACCGCCCGGATGTTCGGGGAGGGGCGGGGGCTGGGATGGGTTCTGCCGGCATTTATGGGCATCACCACCCCTTCAGTGAAGGATGCCCTGAATGTGGCCGCCCGGCTGCGCCCCCGGCGGCTGGTGGTGGTGCCCTACCTGTTGTTCGGGGGCGTGCTGGCGGACCGGCTGAAGGCACAATCGGCGGCATTTGCCCAAAGCCACCCCTGGGTTCAGGTGGGGATGGCGGACCCTTTGGGGGCGGATGAGGAATTGTTCCCCCTGCTGGATGAACGGATTGCGAGGGCCTTGCACGGAGGGGAATCCCTGCCCTGCGACAATTGCCAATACCGCACCCCGCTGCCGGGGCTGGCGGACCGGGTGGGGGGGGCCAAGGCGTTGCTCTACAGTGTGCGCCATGCTTTTGCCCACAGGGGGGAAACCCCTCAGGCCCACGCCCACAAGCCCCTGGAACGCCATGTGTTGGTCTGCGGCAACAGGGACTGCGCCCGGCGGGGAAGCCTGCGGGTGTTAAGCGGTCTGCGGTCCCGGTTGAGGCAACTGGGGCTGGGGCGGAAAGTGATGGTCACCCGGGTATCCTGCATGGGCCGTTGTGGGGAAGGCCCCACGGTGGCGGTGTACCCGGACGGGGTGTGGTATCGGGGGGTGGCCCACACCGACACGGACGAACTGGTATCCGAACACCTGCTGAAAGGCCGTCCGGTGGGACGGCTGGTGGATGGCATTCTGCAATAGCCCGCCCCCGGTGCTTTTGCTTCAAGGGGTGTGGGTTTCGGGGATTGGACAATCCGGACCGGAAGCCCGAACCTTTAACCGTTTAAAGGATAGAACCATTCATGGCCTGTCACGAACTGACCGCCCTGCGCCTGGGATTGATGGGGGTGCTGGGAATAGAGGACGAAGCGGAAAAACAGCACGAACTGTCCGATCTGGGAGAAGCCATCCACACCCCCGGCCCGATTTCCGCCCTGACCCAGGCGAAAGACATGACGGCCCTCACCAGCTTTTTCGGCCACAGTCTGTCAGATTTGGAGGAAAAAGTGGCGGCCACTCCCAAGGAATCCCCGGACCTGCCTTATTTGCGGGCGCTGCTGATCACCACCAAAAAAGTGGAAATGGAACTGCAAACCCATATGGACGGACTGACCCGTCTGTGGCGGGACCTGGATGAAATTCACCATTTCATCCACGAAATATATCCGGCGGATGGATGAACTGCCCTGGGGCAGTGTAAACCTGTCAGGGTAAACAACCAGCCCCCGCCAGGATAACCAGCCCCGCATGGGAGGATGGTCAAAAAGGAACACTTGGCCCCACAGAAACACATGGCCACAAAGAAACACATGGCCCCACAGGAAAAATCTGACGGCAAACAGGGGTTGCGCACCGGATTCACCACCGGGGCCTGCGCCGCCGCCGCCGCCCGTGCAGCCACCCGCGCCCTGCTGACCGGGCAGACGGTAAGGGAAATCCATACCACCCTGCCCAACGGCCAGCCGGGGATGTTTTTCTTGGCCCGCTGTGACCTGACCGAAAGGGACCGGGGGGTGTTGTGCGGGGTGATCAAAGACGCGGGGGACGACCCGGATGTGACCCACGGGGCCGAAATCCAGGCACGGGTAAAATTCATCTCCCAACCGGGCATCACCCTCAAGGGGGGGGGCGGAGTGGCCACCGTCACCCGGCCGGGATTGGGGCTGGAGGTGGGCGGCCCGGCCATCAATCCGGTGCCCCGCAAAAACATCACCCAAATGGTGGCCGAGGAACTGGCCGCCAGCGGCCCACCCCCCCAGGGGCAGGGATTGGAAGTGACCATTGAGGTCCCCGGCGGAGAAACCCTGGCCCTGAAAACCCTCAACCCCCGGCTGGGGCTGCTGGGGGGCATTTCCATTTTGGGCACCACCGGCATTGTGCGCCCCTTTTCCACCGCCGCCTTCAAGGCCAGCGTGGTTCAGGGGGTGGATGTGGCGGCGGCCCAGGGGGCGGACCCTTTGGTGTTTACCACCGGGGGCAAAACCGAGCATTACGCCATGGAGTTGTTTGGCCGGCTGGGCTTGGAATTGCCGGAGGTGGCCTACATCCAGGCCGGGGATTTTATCGGGGCGGCCCTGCGCCGGGCGGCGAAAAACACCATCCGCCGGGTGGAGGTGGTGGCCATGATGGGGAAGCTTTCCAAAATGGCCGATGGGCGGATGATGACCCACGCCTCCGGCTCCCAGGTGAACCTGGACCTGTTGGCCCGGCTGGCCGGGGAACTGGGGGCGCCGCCGTCTTTGCTGGCCGAAATCGCCCGGGCCAACACCGCCCGCCATGTGCTGGAAATCACCCAGGCCCAAGGGCCTGCCGGGCTGCCCGCCGCCCTGTGCCGCAAAGCGGTGGAAGCCATGACGGCTTATGGAACCGCCTCCGGCGCGGCAAAAGCCGGGCCGAAACCCGGCCCAGAACTTCCGCCCCCCCTCATCCGGGCCTGGCTGGTGGATTTTGACGGAACCCTGCTGGCCCGCTGGCCGGAGGACTG
>JAOUFO010000411.1 GCA_029858165.1 Deltaproteobacteria bacterium
GTGTGGGTGCCGGGGGGTATGGCTGGCGTTCGTGGGGGGGGGGGCTTCTGTCGGCCGCTTTTGCTTTTGCGGCCCCGCCGGTGTTGTCGGAATCCCCTGCTTTGGCCCTGACCCAGCAGCAGGATGTCTATTCCCTGGCGGGCTTTCTGGAGGTGCTGGAGGACCCCTCCGGTCAATGGACGGTTGAACAGGCGGCCTCCCCGGAGTTCAACCACGGGTTTCGTGCCCTCCCCGGGGATACGTTTTTTACCGGCATCCGGGATTCGGTCCATTGGATTCGGTTTTCCTTAAACAACCAATCCGAAAACCGCCGGGATTGGGGGGTGGCCCTGGATGACCCCCGGGTGGATGCCTTTGATTTTTTTCTGCTGCTGCCCCCGGAAAAAACAGGGGGCGGTCCCCATTTGGCAAAAAAAATTTCAGGGGGATCCGATTTTCCCTTTGCCACCCGGCCCATCGTCCACCGGGATGTGGTGATACCCATTCATCTGGAACCGGGTGAGGTGGGATGGGTTTATCTCCGAATCAAGGCCGGCATGGCCCACATTCCGATCCGGGTGTTTTCCCAAACCGGGTTTTCCCGAAATTCCATTGAGGAATATCTGGGTTTTGGCATTTATTACGGCTGTATGCTGGTGATGCTGTTTTACAATCTGTTGCTGTACATCACCCTGCGGGAAAAAAGCTACCTGTATTACGCCATGATGATGGTGGGATTGGTGGGGTGGGTTTCGGTGGTCAACGGCATGGCCACCCAGTTTCTGTGGCCCAATCACCCCTGGTTTTACCACCCGGCTTATGTGGTTCTGCTGTTGACCACCACGGCGCTAATTTTGCAGTTTTCCCGGGAGTTTTTAAAGGTGGCCTTCATCTCCTTCCACTTGGACAGGGTGTTGGTTTGGGCCATGGGGGGGTTGCTGGGAATGATTCCGGCGGTTCTGTTTTTGGGGGAAATGGGGTCCAAACTGGGTGCGGGACTGGCCTCCCTGACCGCCATGATCCTGTTGTTTTGGGCCGCCTGGATTGCCAGAACCCATCAAAGAAAAAACAACCGGTATTTTTTGCTCAGCATGTCCATTCTTTCAGCCGGGGTGGGGGTGTTCTATGCCGATATTCTGGGGCTGGTTCCTCAGGATTGGCTGATTGAAAACTCTTTGGAACTGGGTTCCATGGGTCAGGTGCTGGTGATCTCCCTGGTGCTGGCGGAAAAATACAACACCACCCTTAAGGAAAAGGAATCCGCCCAGGAACTGATGGTGGACAGTCTGAGAACCGAATACCGTTTAAAAACCGATTACAGCCTGGATTTGGAGCGGCAGGTGGCCTTGCGCACCTTTGAGGTGCAAACCGCCCTGGAAAACGCCCAGGCGGCCAACTCCTCCAAAGAACGCCTGTTTTCCATCATCGCCCACGACATTAAAAATCCGTTGACCGCCATGCTGGTCACCTCGGACCTGTTGGAAAAAGAGGCCCAGGGAATGACCCGGGAAGAAGTATCGGAGTTTGCCGGGAGAATCAACCGCACCACCCACAACCTGTACCGGATGTTGGAAAATCTGCTGCATTGGGCCTTAAGCCAGATGGGCAAGCTGGAGGTTCACCCGGAATCGTTTGAAATCGCGGCATCCCTGGAAACCGAACTGAAGGTGCTTTCCGAACTGGCCGCCAAAAAGGATATTTGGATGCACCAGGATATTCCGCCGGGGGTCCGGGTATTGGGAGACATCCAGATGATCAACACCGTTACCCGGAATCTGCTGACCAACGCCATCAAGTTCACTCCGGCCAAGGGCGAAATCACCATCTATTCCAGGGAAAAAGAGGATATGGTGGAAATTTCCATTCACGATTCCGGCATGGGAATTCCAGCGGAGGAACTGGCCAGCCTGTTTTCTGATTCCCGCGAAACCCTGACCCGCCCCGGCACGGCCAACGAAAAAGGGACCGGAATCGGTTTGGTGATGTGCAAGGACCTGGTGGAAATGAACGGGGGAAACATCTGGGCCGAAAGTCTGCCGGGAGAAGGGTCCACCTTTACCTTTTCCTTGCCAAAACCCCGTTGAACCGGCCTCTCAGCCCCTTTTTCTCGCTTATGGGGGTCCGATATGTTAAAAAATACCCATTCCGGGTCTTAGAACCTTACACCGGTTGAAATACGGAAG
>JAOUFO010000413.1 GCA_029858165.1 Deltaproteobacteria bacterium
GGTTGAAACGGACCCCGGTTCTCCCCGGAGCGGGCAGGGCGCCCCATCCTCAAGGGGAGTTGTCCCAAATCAGTCAAATACAGTTTCTGGCCACCAAAAAAAGAACCCGGGTTCTGCTGACCCTGACCGGGGATACCCCTTACCAGTTTGCCGAACTGCCCGCCGGAAAAGATTTGCGCCGCCGGATTTATGTGGATTTGTTTCAGGCCCGTCCGGGACCGGCCCTGGCCTCCAGCTATCAGGTAAAAAGCCCTCATGTATCCCAGGTCCGGCTGGGCCGTTATGATACCTTTACCACCCGGCTGGTGCTGGATGTGGAACAGGCCGGGGGATTCTCGGTAGACCACCTTCTGGCGGCCCATGGGAAGAAAATCATCATAGACCTGTATTCCAAGGCAGAGGATGTCCCCGCGGCAGCCTCACCCGGCCCTCAAAAAGAGGTGGCCGCCCCCCCGGCCCAACACCCCGGTTCCATGAATCTGCGCCAGGCCCTGGGGCTGAAGGTGCGATCCATTGTGATAGACCCCGGCCACGGGGGCAAAGACCCCGGCGCGGTGGGGTTTGGCCTTCAGGAAAAAGATGTGGCGTTAAACATTGCCAAGGCGCTCCGGGTGGAGTTTCAGCGGCAGCTGCCGGATATCCGGGTGGTGTTGACCCGTGAGAATGACCGGTTCATCCCTCTGGATGAACGGCCCGTGCTGGCCAAAAAACTGGGGGGGGATCTGTTTGTCTCCATTCACCTCAACGCCCATGAGGAAGAACGGATTCAGGGAGTGGAAACCTATTTTTTAAACCTGACCGCGGATTCCAGCGCCATCCGGGTGGCCGCCCGCGAAAACTTTTCCACCAAAAAACAGGTGGGGGAGTTGAACACCATCTTGCGCAAACTGCTCAGAAACACCAAGATTGAAGAATCAGAAAATCTGGCCCGCAAGGTTCAGGCCGCCGTGGTGGGAGGCTTCGGCCCCCGGCGCAAGGTGCGGAATCTGGGTGTCAAGCAGGCCCCCTTCATGGTATTGTTGGGGTCCGAAATGCCCAGTGTGCTGGTGGAAGCCGGGTTTATCAGCAACAAAAAAGAAAACAAACGCCTGCGGGACCCCAAATACATCCGGGGGGTGGCCCAGGGTATATTCAAAGGATTGCGTGACTACATTCAGGAACCGGCCTTTTCGGCTTTCAACCCTACCCCTGATTCCACCACGGCGGTTGCCGCAACCCCCGGCCCCTAAACCGGTCCGGCCCCGCCAATTTTCGGGTTTGTTTCCCGGCGTGTTCCGGCCGGTTTGGAACGGGTTGGTTCCGCTGACGGCCTTGGTTTTGCTGCTGGGGGTTTCGGGATGTGTGTCGGTCAACCGGTACCAGACCATGAACGCCGATGAAATTCCCTCCCGCAACGTTCTTTTTTTGGAAAAATCCTCCTCATCCTCCCTGCCGGAAGAGCTAAGCGAAAAAATTGTATCCCGGATGGAACAACAGGTGGCGGCTTCCGGTTTGTTTGAAAAAGTGGTCACCCGGCAGGAATTCAAAACCGCCCAGGCGGGGAATCAAATTGTTCAGGACGGCCATACCTATGCGGACCTGCTGGGCACCATGGCGGTGTCCGACCCGGATATCGCCTTTCGGCTGGGAGAAGCCGCCGGTGCCGGGCTGCTGTTCCAAACCGAAGCGGTGTTGCTCAACTGCATATCCTGCAAAAGGCAATACCGGGTGGGCCTCATCGGGCAGGTGGTCCAGGCCGATACCGGGCAGGTGGTGTGGCGGGTTCATATTTCCGATAATCTGGATGGGGCCGATGACCCGGACATGGAACCCCTGGCCCTGGAACTGGCCGAAATGCTGATCCAACAAATGGAAACCACCCTGGCCCCCAAATGGCACCGGGTGCGGTTCAACCGCCTGAAAAATTCCCAAACCCCCGGCTGAAAGATGTGGGGTTCCTGTCTGGCGGTTCACCACCGCCCTGCATTGTGTCGCCTGTCGGCTCCAAATGCTGTAGGCGGGGTTGAACCGCCTTTCTTTTTGGGGTTCCAGCCCCGCAAAAACAGCCCTCACCCCCCCCGCCTGACGGCGGGCCGCCCCTCTCCTGGGGGAGAGGGGCAAACCTCTACACTTGCTTTTGAATCAGCAAACCGCCAAACCGCACAACCAAAACCCA
>JAOUFO010000412.1 GCA_029858165.1 Deltaproteobacteria bacterium
CATCAACACCCGCAAAGGGTGGCATTATCTGGCCGGTTTTTTGTGGGGGGGAGGGATGGTGCTACAAACCTTTTTGTTCGGCATGGTCCTGTGGCGGAAACGCCGGGAGGATCCCCTGTCCCACAGGTTCGCCCGGCAGCTAAAGGGCCTGGGGCTGGTGCGGGTGACCCATCATATGGTCGCGGCCATATTGTTGATTTCTGGATTGGTTTTGTTGTTGGCCGTCAGATTTGATACAATGAGCTCAGGAGTGGTGATGCCTCTTTCTCTGTGGCGGATGGTCCATGGGATCACCCCTCCCTATCTGTACGGGGTGTTGGTGTTGGAGACTTTTCTGCTGGCCCGGAACCTTCTTCCGGTTATCCGGCAGGTTCTCTACAGCCGGTAAGGTGGGCCCCGCCGGGTTAAATCGGTTATTGCGTTACAGAACAGGGTCTTAACATACAATAAATCAGACCTGCAACCCTTCCCTCCAACCAGCGGGGTCACACCATGGCCAACACCAATTTTTTTAAAGCCGACTTGCGGGAACTTGAGTTCGCTCTGTTTGAACACTTCCGACTGGCGGAATTGTTTGGCTCCCCTCCTTTTGATCATATGTCGGAAGAGGACGCCCGGATGATTTTAAAGGAGGCCCATGGGTTTGCCAGCGAGGTGATAGGTCCCACCCTTCAGGAGGCCGACCGGGAGGGTTGTCGGCTGGAAAACGGGAAAGTGGTTGTTCCCGAATCCATCAAAAAAATTTACAAACAATATTTTGAAAACGGCTGGAACACCCTGGCCATGTCGGTGGAGCGGGAAGGCCAGGGGGCGCCCCACCTGCTGGATATCGCCGTGTGGGAAATGATGACCGGAGCCAACCCGGCGTTTTCCCTGTACCCCGGCCTGACCAACGCCGCCGCCGAGGTCATCTCCTCCTTCGGCTCCGATGAGCAAAAAAAGCTGTATTTGAAAAAACTGCAATCCGGAGAATGGGCCGGCACCATGCTGCTGACGGAACCCAACGCCGGGTCCGATGTGGGCTTAAGCTCCGCCAAGGCGGTACCCAAACCGGATGGATCGTTTTCCATCACCGGCAACAAGCTGTTTATATCCGGCGGGGACCAAAACATCACCCCCAACATCATCCATCTGGCCCTGGCCAGGGTGGAAGGGGCTCCCCGGGGCACCAAGGGGCTTTCCCTGTTTATCATCCCCAAGTTCAGGGTTCAGCCGGATGGCTCCCTGGGGGAATCCAATGATGTGACCACCACCAACATTGAACACAAACTGGGCATTCACGCCTCTTCCACCGCGGCCCTGGCCCTGGGAGAAAACGGCAGGTGCACCGGATGGCTGGTGGGCGGCCCCCGTGAAGGGGAACCCCTGGGGGAGGGAATGAAAAAAATGTTCCTGATGATGAACAACGCCCGCATCGGGGTGGGCACCCAGGCCCTGGCTGTGGCCTCCACCGCTTATTTAAACGCCCTGGATTATGCCCGCAAGCGGTTGCAGGGGGGCCATTTGCGTACCGGAAGGCCGCCGGAAGGGGCAGTGCCGATCATCAACCACCCGGATGTGCGCCGGATGCTGATGGAGATGAAATGTCAGGTGGAAGGCTGCCGGGCTTTGATGTATTTTGCCCAGCGGCTGATGGATCAGGCCACGGTGGAGGCCGTCAGCGACAAGCCCAAGGCCCAAACCACCATGGATTATTTCGCCCTGTTTATCCCCCTGGTGAAAGCCCATCTTTCCGATGTGGCGGTCCAGGTGACCTCCACCGCCATGCAGGTGTACGGGGGGGCGGGCTACACCAATGATTACCCGGCGGAACAATATCTGCGGGATGCACGCATCTTTCCCATTTACGAAGGGACCAACGGCATCCAGGCCATGGATCTGGTGGGGCGCAAACTGGCCCATAACGGAGGGGCCGAGGTGGCCCGCTTCAGCAAGGAGGTGGCCGGATTCGCAACCCAACTGAAAACCGTCGGAGGGTATGACGCCGAGGCCGCTTTGCTGGAAAAATCCCTGGCCGGGTTCAATCAGGCCATGGGGGAGTTTATGAACTTCCTGACGGCCGATAAAATGGAACTGATTCCGCTTTCCGGCACCCGGTTTCTGGAGGTGATGAGCCGGGTGACCATCGCCTGGCTGTTGTTGCAGGGGGCGCTGG
>JAOUFO010000414.1 GCA_029858165.1 Deltaproteobacteria bacterium
TGATGTTGATTGTGGTGATCGCTTTTTTCGGGATGGTGAGCGCCATGGTGATGCTGGTGATAGACAAAACCCGTGAAATTTCGGCATTGAAGGCCCTGGGGGTGACACCGGGGTTTATCCGGCGGGTGTTTTTTTTACAGGGGGTGTTTATCGGGGGAACGGGCCTGACGGCGGGATTGGTGGTGGGGCTGCTGATCTGCTGGGGGCTGGACAGCTTTGCCGTGATAGAGATCCCGGCGGGGGTTTATCCGGGGAGCAACCGGGTGCCGGTCCATGTGTTTGTAAGCGATTTGATTTGGGTGGCCCTGGCCACGACGGCAGTCAGCATGGTGTCCACCCTCTATCCGGCATCCAAGGCCATGCGGCTGAGTGTGATTCAAGGTTTAAGGGAGGATTAACCTTTTCGGGCGGGGGGTTATGGGGTGGAAACCCGTGTGCAAACCGGGTGGATCACAGTACCTGGTTTACAATACCTGATTTAACAAACGGAGCATGTCGGATTCAGTAATGATCCCCACCAGTACATTGGCCGCATCCACGATGGGCACACACCCCACCCGCTTTTCCATCATCAGGGTCAGGGCCTGGGCCAGGGTGTCCTCCGGAGTCAGAGTCAGGGGGTCCGGGGTCATGATGGACGGAATATCCAAAAAAGAATCCAGGAATTCCTCCTGTTCCGTTTCGGTTTCCACAAAAAAGAAGCTCAACATATTGCGGTAAAGATCATTTTGGGATACCAATCCCATCAGCCGCCCCTCCTTCACCACCGGCAGATGATGAACGGTATGGTGCCGCATCAAAGAATCCGCCAGACTGGTTTTGGCTCCCCAATCCAGAGTGATCAGCCGGGTGGTCATCACCTGTTTCAAAGGGGTGGCCCGGGTGAATGTTTCTGATTGTTTTTCCATCATGGAAAACCCACCTTTGAGGGGTGTGAATCAAACGCTGTGGCTGCGGGCAGCCTTTCAATTGGACCCTCCCCCTTTTTTCAGGCAAAATCAAGCCCCGCAAAGTGAAAACGGTTTGTTCAGCCCTCTCCCCGGGGGTTGCTTGCCGGAGGGAGGTCTGGTAGGCAACATGAGACAATCCATACCATCCCTTTAGTCCCACCCCGTGATGAAGGCCGGTCCATGCTGGGCGCCACCCTGAACAAACGTTATGCCCTGGAACAACTGCTGGCCAAAGGAGAATCCGGCAGCCTGTATCTGGCCACCGATACGGCCACCGGAGAAATGCTGGCGGCCAGGGTATTTTCGTCCGGGGTGCGGCTGGGGGATGAAAACGGGCTGCGATTTCTGCGGGTGATGACCCTGTTGGCGGGGGTGCGCCATCCCAACCTGTTGTTGCCGGTGGAAACCGGCTCCGCCGCCGGGCTGGGCCCCGATGAACTGACGTACCAAATCACCCCCTACTATCCGGCCCCCTCCCTGGAACAGGCCATGCGGGAACTTCCCTTTTCTTTGAAGGAGGGGGTGGCTTTGCTGCGTCAGGCCGCTTTGGGGTTGGATGCGCTCCATCAGGCCGGAGTGGTCCACGGCAACCTGAAGCCTTCCAACATCCTGGTTTCCCGGGAGGGGGATCATCTTTCTGCCGTGGTGCTGGACCCGGCCAGGGGGCTGCTGGCCGCCCCTCTGGCCGGGGCGGGACAGTTGGCCCATGCAGTGTGGATGGCCCCCGAAGAAACCGGTTGGGGCCCCCGGGGATGTGATGACCGGTCGGACCTGTACCGGCTGGGGCTGTTGGGCTACCGGGTGATGACCGGACGGCTGCCCTTTGCCGGAAACACCCCCCATCAGATGGCCCAACACCATCTGGCCACCATGCCCCCCTCTCCCAGGGAAATCAACGGAGTGATCCCCCCCCGGCTGGCGGCCATATTGCTGAAGCTGCTGGCAAAAAACCCCGTGGACCGTTACCAGACAGCACGGGGGCTGCTGGCGGACCTGGATTTGTGGGACCAGCCGCCGGAACTGCCTCTGGCCACCCGCGACACCCCCCCCCGGTTTCCCCTGGCAGGACCGGTAACCGGCCGGGAGGGGGCGGGAGAGGCGTTGCTGGCCGCCCTGGAGCGTGCCCGGTCCGGTCAGGGAGGCGGACTGGTGGTTCTTTCGGGGGAAAGCGGTCAGGGAAAGCGGTCTTTGTTTCAAAGCCTG
>JAOUFO010000059.1 GCA_029858165.1 Deltaproteobacteria bacterium
GGTTTTTATCGCCATGGCCGGCATGTCTGCCGCCCTGCCCGGCGTGGTGGCGTCAGAAACCCTGCTGCCGGTGATCGGGGTGCCCATTTCATCCCAGATGGACGGCCTGGATGCCCTGCTGTCCATGGTCCAAATGCCCCCCGGAATCCCGGTGGCCACCGTGGCGGTGGGGGGCGGGGTCAACTCGGCCATGCTGGCCGCCCATATCCTGGCGGTGAAATACCCGGATATCCGGGCAGCCCTGACCGAATACCGGCTGGCCCAGACCCTCAAGGTGGCGGAAGACCACCAAGCTGCCGGACTTTCGGATTTCCTGCTCTGATTTCCCCCGCGGTTGAAGAGGCCCGGGGGCGGTCCGGTTGATTTTCCGAAAAACCCCTACCCCTAAAGAATCATAGGATGGTACTATCGGGCCACAAAGGGGCCATTGGTTCGGCTTTTTTTCAAAAAAACAAGTGCCCGGATCAATTGGGGGAACTTGCCACCTGATCCTATCTTCCTGCAACCGCAGCCACCCGAAACCCCCGACATGCCCCCTTTTCCATCCAACCCACAAATGGCTGAAACCGACAACTCATCCATCATTGTATCCAACGTCAGCGATGCTTCGTTCGCGCTGGATGTGGCGTTCAACATCCATCAGACAACCGATATTTCCGACCTGATCTCCCTGCGGAATTTTCCCAACACTGAGTTTTGCCCCCGGTTTTTGGGGGATGAAAAAAACCTGGACACCATCGGCCAGGGGTTGAAGGGCAAACAGGTGGTTCTGATTTCCACCTCATCCCCCCATTTTTCCCGCAACGCCCTGGCTTTCCGCAATCTGGTGGTGGCCTCCGCCGCCAAGGAAAACGGCGCGGACCGGGTGGTGCTGGTGGAGCCGGATTTGTTTTTTTCGGCCCAGGACCGCGGCCCCCATTATCAAAACCACCCCCAAATGGGCACCCCGGAAGAACGCAAAAAATTTGACGGCCAGCCGTTTACCTCCAAACTGTATGCCCGGTTGCTGCGCACATCCGGGGTGGATCAGGTGGTCACCGTTCACAACCACAAACCCCATGTGATGGCTTCCATTTACCAGGATGTTTTCCAAGGCTCCGGGGAAACAAAGCCGTTTTTAAACCTGGATATTGCCCATATCGTGGCCAATTATATCCGTAAAACCGTATCGGTGGAAAAAAACGGGGCCAACCTGGGATTTGTGGCCCCGGATGCCGGGGCGGAAAACTTTGTGGAGCGGGTAAAAGCCTTTACCGGCCTGCGGGAGGCGGTTTCTGTTACCCTGGAGAAAAAGCGGAGCGGCCCCCGGCAGGTGGAAATCTCCATGCCGCCGGAAGCCAGCCGGTTGAAAGGCCGCATGGTGTTTATCCTGGATGACATGGTGCGCACCGGCAACACCATTGCCAACGCCGTAAAGTTGCTGGCCGAAACCCCCCATGTGGCCCCTTCTGAAATTTATTTTTACTGCACCCACACCTATATTTCCGAAGAAGGGCGGGAAAACCTGAATTCCCCCTACCTGACAGAATTCATCACCACCAACACCCTGCCCAATGTGCTGAACCGGGATGACCAGGGCCGCCTGCGACGAAAAATCGTGGTGCTGAAAATATCCCAATGGATCGCTGACGCCCTGGTCCATTGTCTGGAAGGGGGGGAATCCCCGGAAGATCGCTACGGGCCGGATTCGGTGGCCTTCGCCGACCGGTTGTACCTGTTGGATTACTCCACCCGCAACACCCGCCACAACCCGGTCAACCGCAATCAACTGACCTTTCCCCTGCGCTAAAGAAAGGCACCCCTTTCAGGTTTTACTTCCCCAAAAAGGTGATTTCCCCTTTTTGGGCCAGACCGGTGGCGATAAGGGCCAGCCGTTTGCGGGCTTTTTCTATATCCCCCACCCGGGTGGGGGGCATGGTTTTCAGTTGAGCCCGGATGCGGTTGGAGGTGTTGATGGAGACGTTTTCCAAAATGTGTTTCCGCAGGGATTCTTCCGCGGTTCGCAGGGCCAACAGCACATCGTCCATTTGGGATTCCTCCAGGATTTTCTGCACCCCCAGGCCGTCCAGGCGGATGAAATCCTCAAACCGGACAATCCGGCCTTTGATTTCCCCGGCCAGTTTGGGATCTTTGGATTCCAGTTGGGCCAGCATTTCCCGCTCGCTTTGTTTATCGGCCCCCCCGATCATTCCTGCCACCAACCGCTGACCAAAAGGCTCCCGCTGTGATTCTTTGGGGGCAAACAGTTCATCCAGAGAGGCTTCTATTTCCTTAACCCAGGCTTCCGGGACCCCTTTTATTTTGGCCAGCCGGTCCATCACCGGGCCCCGCAGAGGGGCAGGCAGTTCGCTGATCACCTCGCTGGCCAATTGGGGGTCATCAAAGCAGGCCAGAATGGCGGCAATCACCTGGGGGTGCTCCCCGCTGATCACCTCGGCGATGGTTTTGGGGGCGTACCATTTCAGCTTTTCTATGGCCCCCCGGGAGGGAAGGTCCATCACCTTGCCCAAAAGTTCATCGCTGCGTTCTTTCCCCAGGGCTTTGGAAAGGGTTTTGCTGAGGAACTGCATTTTGGTTTCCGGGGGAACCGTATCCCGCCGGGGTTCAATTTCGGTGCGGCGATAAAATTCGTTGGTCACCCGTTCCACATCCGCCAAGGTAATTTCCGACACCCGGTTCATCTGAACCATCACCTCCTTGATTTCAGACTCTTGGAGGTTTTTCATCACTTCCGCGGCGGCATCCTCCCCGATGGAAAGCAACATGATGGCCGCTTTTTTCGGGCCGTTCAATCGCGCCATGTCACCTCCTGCTTCATCCATGTGAGACTGCGGCTCATTTTTTCCTCTTCTTGGTTTGTTTTCCGCCAGAATCGTTTCCGCTCAGGTTATCCCAATAGGCATCAAATTCACCCTGGTTTTTTAGCACCGTGTTGCGGATGTTCACCACCTGCCCAAAAGGGGTCAGGGGGGAGGCCAACGCCCGAAAGGCCAGCCATTTTGTTTTGCGTTTGGGGTCCACCACCCGCTGGTGGAATTCATCCAGGGTGTAAACCTGCCCCTGATAAATAATCGTGCCATTTTTGGCCACTTTGTATTCCACCACTTCGGTGTTTTTTTGGGCCTTCCGTTTTTCACGGGCCATTTGAACGCGCCGTTTTTCTATTTCCTTGTCCTTGATGACCAGGAAATGTTCCATCATCGGTTCCACCGTTTTGATGGCTTTTTCTATGGCGGTTTTTTCAATCTGGGTTTGTTCCAGTTTTTCCTGGGCGGCCTCCAGCTTTTGTTCCACCCGGGTGGACTTCTGTTGGATAAAAAAGAGGACCAGGATAAAAAAAGCCACCAGCAAAAACAACAGGTCAATGTAAGCGATCAAGGCGGATTGACTGCGGGAATCGCTGGGCAACGGCACCCCTCCCCCGGAAGCATCCCGCCGGGTTTGGTCCGTATTGACCGGTGATCGGGAACGGCCTGCCATGCTATTTTCCGGCGGGGGGTGGATTGCCGAACACCTGGGAGCGCACCCCTTTGTCCTGGCTGAGAACACGGGATTCGGGTGCGGGACCCAGCCGCTGATACAGTTTTTCCAGCAGCACCAAGGTGTCGTGGGTCAAAACCCGCAGTTGCAGCAGGTCATGCTCCATCTGGGGGGTGGGGGCGGGGCCGCTTTTGGCCTGGACCCCTCCTTTGGCCAGGGAGGCCACCACCTGGGTCAGTTCCCTTACCGAAAGGTTCAGGTCTTCCAGGTTTTTTCGTTGCTGGGTCCATATCTCCGGGTTTACGGCCTGTTGAAAGGCTCCCAGCACCTGCCGCACTTCCCGGGCAATTTTTACGGTTTCCTCCACCATGGCCTGTGCCCCCCCCTGTGGGGAGGCCAAAGACAACCCTGCCAGAGAACGGTGGATGTCATCCAGGGATTTGGCCAGTTTGGCCTGCACCGCCCCCATAAAGCCGGGATGGGCGGTAAATCCAGGAGGGGTGGACAGGGCGTGGCCATAATCTCCGCCGGAGGAGGGGGATTCCAGCACCTGTTGCTGGGTGGGCAGAATGAACACCGCCATCAGGGTTTGCAGGGTGGATATGATTTCCACCATGGACCGCTCGTTTTGCATGTGCAGCGGCCGCAGGATCAACACAAACACATTGGCGAACACCGTGGTTCCCAGAGCGGTTCCAAAACCGGAAATGATGGAAATTTCCGGGGTGTCCGCCCCGATTTTAAAGGCGGAAAACATGGTGACCAGCCCGATCAGGGTGCCCACCAGCCCCAATTGGGGAAGAACCTCTATCAGGGTCCACACCAGCTTCATCCCCCGTTGGGAAAGCAGCGTTTGGATTTCTCCGATGGAGGCATCCTGGGAAACCCATGTGCGGCGGTTGCCCTGCTCAAACGTTCGGATGACGTTTTGATAATGAATCTGGAGCAGTTTGGAGCGGAAGATGGTTTTTTTGTGTTTTTTCGGACCGAACACCATGGACCATATCCCCCTCCGGGGTGTGTCGCCCCCCTCAGGGCCGTAACTGCTTTTGTTAATCAATTCCCCATCCATTTCCAGCCGCTGCCCTTCCATATGAAAAAACACAGAGTCACTAAGGATGGAAACCAGGGCGATGGTGAATGCGGTGAAAATGGCCCCGTACATCAGCACCGGCCCCCAATCCGGAGTGGAATATCCCAGACCGATCAAACCGGAAACCATCAAAAAATACAGAAAGTTGCGCTGGAGAGGGGATGTGACGGTGACTTTGTGGGGCGGCAGTTCAAACTCCCCCCCTTCGGTCAGGGTTTTGGAGGCAAATTCCTCCCAACTGGGAAAGTTCTCCTCTACCAGATTGTCAATGCCGCGGCCGCCGAACAACCCGGTCAGCCTGGGCCATAACCCAAAGATGGTTTTGCGACCGGATGATTTGGAGCCCGGTTTTGATGTTTTAAAAAGAGTCGCCATCCGGTTCCTGATGGGGCTGATGGTTATCGGAAATGGGGTGTTTGAAGAATGAACGTCCGAAAAACCGGAAAAGTGCTGGTTTGTAACCAAACGAAAGCATGAATGCCCCTGGCGGAACGCGGCATCAGGGGGTTCCCTCCAGGGAAAACCCCTCTTTTTCGCTGATGGACTTTGCCAGTTCGTTGTATTTTTCCCGGAAGGTGTAATGGCGGTCCGGACGGACCTTCACCACCCAGTATTCATGGAATCCGTGGTCATCGCAGGCTTCATGGTCCATGGCCACTTCAAAGGGGGTGTCCTGGGTTTCCTTGGCAACCGCCCGGCGCAGACTGTCCTTGGGGACATCCAGATAGGTGGCCAGCATATCCTCAAACTGGCCCAATTCAGTGGCCGGGGAATCCGGGTCGGGGTTGATCAACTCCTGCGCGGGAAAATCCCCCTCCATGGGGATGCGGATGGACCCATTGTGGATCAACTGCAAAACCATACGCAATCCATTGATATGGTTCATGTAGATAGAATAGTCCTCCAGAGAATCCAGCGTGACCGCCAGGGATTGATCCTTTTCCAGGGCATCAAACACCAATTCCTCGGCGGCAGTCACCTGTTCCGGGCTTTCACAGGGGTACACCATCAGCGGGGTGGGGGTTTCCCCCTGGGGGACAGCCCCCGTGGGATAGGCAATCACGGAATTTTCGGAGGGTTTGAAGGAAAAGTAGACATCCTCCGCGTTGAGCAGAATGGAATCCCCCCCCTCAAATTGAAATTTGATCCAGGTGGCCATGGAGGTGGTTCTCCCTTGATAAGTGTGAATGGCCCGCAAAGCCGGACAAGGGTTTTTAGGTTTTTAAAAGACGGAGTGCCCCCCCGGCGGTCCGGGAGCGATGGCGGGGCCGACCCGAATCCGGCCCCCCCTTTCAAAAAGTCTGACCCATTCCCCGCGGAGCAACAAGGAAAAACAGAACCTTGGCCAACCCCCTTTGTATTTTAAACGGTCGCGGAAATTCCGGGTCGGATCGCCGGGGATTTCCAGGCCGGATCACAGCAGGAAAATTTCATCCTGGGCCGGGGGATTAAACACCAGTTCTGATACCCGGATGGCCTGATGGCCTTTGTACGAGCCCTGGTAGCCCCGGAACTTGCCGATGCCTTCTATGGAAATGTTGAGGGGTTTGTCCACTTCCTGTTCCAGCCCCACGATATCTCCCACTTTAAGCCCCAAAAATTCCCGCACCGGCATGCTGGTTTTGCCCAGTTCAGCCACCACATCCATTTTGGCCATTTGCAGGTTGGTGCGGAACCGGTTCAGCCAGGTGGTGTCCACCTCGTTTTGGTCCGATTGAAAACCGGCGTTGAGTTTGGCCCGGATAGGCTCCACCATGGAATAGGGGATACACAGGGTGATGGACATGGGCGCCCGGCCCATTTCCACGTCAAACGTCACCACCACCACCACCTCTGAATGGGGCACAATGGCCACAAACTGGGGGTTCACCTCCGAGCGGGTGTAGGTGATCTGCACCGGGAACACCGGCCTCCAGGAGGTTTGCAAATCCTCCAGGGCGGAAATCACCACCCGTTTGATCATCCTTTGCTCAATGGCCGAAAAATCCCGTCCTTCCGCTTTCACCTCCAGATCCCCGGTTCCCCCGAAGAACAGGTCTATCAGGGTAAACACCAGACGGGTTTCTATCACCATGATGGCATTTCCCCGCAAGGGGTTCATGCGGAACAGATTGAGCGAGGAGGGAACCGGCAGGGTCTTCAAAAATTCCCCGAACTTGATCAGTTCGGTGGAACGCACAGATATATCCACCACCTTGCGCAAGGCGGAAGACAGGGTCAGGCGGAACATCCGCACAAAGCGGTCGTGGATAATCTCCAGGGTGGGCATCCGCCCCCGGATGATCCGGTCCTGGCTGGTAAGATCGTAAGGGATGATTTCATCATCCCCCATTTCCATGCCGCCGCCGTCCTCCACCTCAAAATCGCCGCCGGTGATCCCCCGCAACAGGGCATCCACTTCATTTTGCGACAATACCGAACTCATACCCACTCCGTGGAAATGGCAGTCCTATGCCGAACTCTTTTTTCCCATCCACCAGCATATCAGGACAGGGAGATTGATGATCAGAGGCCTCACCCCAATTTGGGTCCCCCTTCCCCAACCGGCGGGATACCCCATGGAATGATTCGGCTCTGCCCCCTGGAGCCTTGGAGCCCTGGACAGGTCCCGCCTGTGATTAAACCATAAGCCTAAGGCGGTAAATATGCAAATGGGCCGTCATCCCCCTGGCTTTCCTGATATTAATGATAGCAAGTTTCAATCCAAAAGAGAGAACCGCCCCACCACCGGGGCATGGTCCGATGGTTTTTCAGCTTCCCGTTCGGTTTTGTCTATCCAGGATTCCATGCCCCTGGCGGCCAGGGGCATGGTGGCCCAGATGTGATCAATGCGCAACCCCAGGTTTCGGGCCAGCCCTCCCCCCCGGTAATCCCACCAGCTGTAAAGCCCCCCCTGGGGGTTAAAGGCCCGCACCATATCCACAAACCCCCAGGTGCGGATGGCTTCCAGGGCGGCATGCTCCTGCGGGTGAAACCCGATCTGACCCTCCATGGCCTCCACGCTGTATACATCCCGGGGCTGGGGGGCAATGTTCAAATCCCCGCACAGGGCCAAAGGCTCCCCCGGCCGGTGGTGTCGGACCAGCCAGTCTTTCAGCCCGGCCAGAAACGCCAGCTTGGCCGAAAATTTGGGGCTGTCTGGCGATTCCCCATTGGGCACATACACACACACCACCCGGATGCCGAAGGTGGTGACGGCCATCAACCGTTTTTCCGCATCCCCCGCCGCCGAAACAGGGGGGGCATCCCACAACCCTGCGCTCACGTTTTCCAACGGCCTGCGGGAAATCACCGCCACCCCGTTAAACCCTTTCTGGCCGCTGAAGGCGCAATGGTACCCCAGGGCAGTGAAATCCTCCACCGGAAACAAATCATCGGGAATTTTGGTTTCCTGCAAACACACAATGTCCGGGCGGCGGGCGGTCAGCCACCCAAGAAGTCGTTCCCGGCGGGCACGCAGGCCGTTGACGTTCCAGGTGACCAGGGTGAAGGATGAAGCCATGGCGGGGGGATTGAAGGGAGGGGAATGTGGGCACAAGGATTTAGGGGGGGTGCCAACCTCACCAGGGGGCAAGCCCCCTTGACCCTTTTTATACGGATTCTACAAAATTTGTAAAAAAGAGCGGCGCGGGGGGGTGATCCCCACAAAAGGTTTTTGGCCTGTCACCCGGCGATGTTGTATCCGCAATCCACATACACCACCTGACCGGTCATGCCGGAAGAAAGCGGACTCAGCAGAAAGCCGGACACATTGGCCACTTCTTCCAGTTCCACATTGCGGCGCAGGGGTGCCCGTTCACGGGCTTCCCGCAACAGCTCTATAAAATCCTTCACCCCGGCGGAAGCCAGGGTGCGGATCGGCCCCGCGGAAACGGCGTTGACCCGGATGGAGGATTCCCCCAGTTCCATGGCCAGATACCGCACATTGGCCTCCAGGGCGGCTTTGGCGCTGCCCATCACGTTGTAATTGGCCACTGCCCGTTCAGCCCCCAGGTAGGTCAGGGTAATGACGGAGCCGCCCCCCTGCATCAAAGGCTTGGCATGGCGGGTGAGGCTGATCAAACTGTAGGAGGAGACCAGATGGGCGAATTGGTAGCCGTCAGGGGTGATATCAGAGAACCTGCCCCCCAGTTCCCCCCGTTTGGCTGAGGCAATGGAATGGACAAGACCGTCCAAATGGCCGAAACGGTCCCCCAGGGCGGCCATCAAAGCCGTGATGGATTCCTCCTTGGAGGCATCCAGAGGCAAGACCATTTCCGGGTGGAGGTCCCCTG
>JAOUFO010000415.1 GCA_029858165.1 Deltaproteobacteria bacterium
CAACCGCCAGGAAGGTACCCAAACGAACGATTTTACCTGAATTCAACATTGAATCCTTTGTCAGATAATTGTTTTAGACCACCGGCGGCCAGGGATTTTGGCCCTTTTGCCTGGGCAATGAATTTTGCCTCATGTGGATAACTCCATTATACCTTTGGATTTTGGCCCCTGCCACAAAATTGAACCGGATCGGGTTGGCCCGAAAAACGGACCGGATTTGTCCGGGATGCTGTAAAAACAGCTTAAAATTCAGAATGAAGCATCCCCCGATCCCCTTGCGTTGGCTTTTGTATAGGCTGGATTTCCCCGGTTTTTTATCCTGTCAGGGGAAATATTTTTTTGAAATTCGCCGGTGAGGCCCCCGGAATTCCCTTTTTTTTTATGGGGGGAAGCCCAAAAATCCCCTGTTTTTTATGGGGGGAAACAATGTAGAGTTCTTGGTGAACCCGCACCCCTTGCCAGGGGGGGTTATCCACCCGGTCCCTTTGTTTGGGGCCGTATTTCAATTTCCCCAACCGTCAAAATTTCAGCCAAATCCCGTGAAATCCTCTCAACAAATCCGCCAGGAATTCATCTCTTTTTTTGAAGCCAAAGGCCACAAATTTGTCCGTTCCGCCCCGGTGGTGCCCCAGGGGGACCCCACCCTGCTGTTCACCAACGCCGGGATGAACCAGTTCAAGGATGTGTTTCTTTCTTCCGGCGCCCGTGATTTCACCCGGGCGGTCAATTCCCAAAAGTGCATCCGGGCCAGCGGCAAGCACAACGATCTGGAGGATGTGGGGCGGGACAATTTTCACCACACCTATTTTGAAATGCTGGGCAACTGGTCTTTTGGGGATTATTTCAAGCGGGAGGCGATTGCCTGGGCCTGGGAACTGCTGGTGGATGTGTGGGGGTTGCCGGTGGAAAAACTCTACGCCACGGTGTACGGGGGGGATGCCGCCGACGGCCTGGGGCCGGATACGGAAGCCGAAAACCTGTGGAAGGAACTCAGCTCCCTGCCCCATGAGCGCATTTTGCGGTTTGGCAAAAAGGCCAATTTTTGGGAGATGGGGGAGGCCGGCCCCTGCGGCCCCTCATCCGAAATCCACATGGATATGGGGGAAGGCTCCTGCCCGTTGTCGGATGCCGGGGGCCACATGGACGGGGGCCAAACCGGTGAGGTTCATCAGTGCGGGGTGAACCAGGACGGCTGCTGGCGGTTTGTGGAACTGTGGAATCTGGTGTTTATCCAGTACAACCGCAAAGGGGATGGCACACTGGAGCCGCTGCCCGCCACCCATGTGGATACCGGCATGGGGTTTGAGCGCATCGCCCGGGTGTTGCAGGGGGTGGGGTCCAATTATGATACCGATTTGTTTACCCCCCTGCTGGCCGCCATCAGCCGCGAAACCGGCAAGCCTCTGGGCCGGGGGGAGGCGGGGGTGGCCTTCCGGGTGATTGCGGACCATCTGCGCACCCTGTCGTTTGCCATTGCCGATGGCGCCCTGCCCTCCAACGAAGGGCGGGGGTATGTGTTGCGGCGCATTTTGCGGCGGGCCTCCCGGTTTGGGCGGGTGTTGGATATGCGGGACCCTTTTATTTACAAACTGGTGCCGGACCTGGCGGGGTTGCTGGGGGATGCGTTTCCCGAGCTTCCGGCCCAGGCGGAGCATGTGATGCGGGTGATCCGGGCGGAGGAGGAATCTTTCGGCCAGACCCTGGACCGGGGGTTGGAAATCTTTGAGCGAATCGCCGCCGAAGCCGGGAAGAGCGGGAAAACCCAGGGCCTGTTTCCCGGAGAAGAGGCCTTTAAACTGTATGACACCTACGGGTTTCCCGCCGATCTGACCCAGTTGATGGCCCGGGAGCGGGGGTTGAGGGTGGATATGCAAACCTTTGACACCCTGATGGGCCGCCAGCGGGACCAGGCCCGGGCCGCCTCCACCCATCAGTTGGAGGAAACCGCCTGGACCACGGTGACACCGGGGGGCCATTCGGTGTTTGAAGGGTATCAATCCCTGACTCTGGAAGCCGAGGTGCGCCTGGCCGCCAAAGACAGCCGGGGGCAATGGCTGTTGGTGCTGGACCGCACCCCCTTTTACGCCGAAAGCGGGGGGCAGGTGGGGGATAAGGGGATGTTGTCCTCATCGGACGGGGCATGGCA
>JAOUFO010000416.1 GCA_029858165.1 Deltaproteobacteria bacterium
TGGTGCCTTTCTTTTGCGTCCTGTCCAGCACCAGCACCGGCCTCCGCTTGTCGGCTTGCGCCTCCATGCGGCGTTAGCCGGGCTGGTGCCTTTCTTTTGCGTCCTGTCCAGCGGTTCACCACCGCCACGGGCCTTCCGGTCCGCTTGGGGCGGGGTTCACCGCCTTTCTTTTGGCTCCCCAACCAGGGATGGGGGCAAACCCTATCTACATTTCAATGGATTCAACAAACTTCAAAGGCTGTAGAACCACAAGCCAGATGGATGGCATTCAATCAAACAAGCACGACTCAACCCCTCCCTGGATGGGGAGGGGAAGGCCGCCGTCAGGCGGGCGGGGAGAGGGGCGGTTGGGGCGGGCGGGTGCCATTCTTTTACAGGTGGTAAATGGGTGAGGTTTGCCCCTGGCCGCTGACGCTGACCCCCAGGTCTCTCAACAGACCGTCCTGGATGCTGTAAATCCAGCCGTGAATGGTGACCTTTTGCCCCCGCCGCCAGGCATTTTGAATGATGGCGGTGTGGCCCACATTGGCCGCCTGGGTTTTGACGTTTAATTCACACAAAAGGTCCAACCGCTGGGTTTCAGTGGGCTGCCCGTCCACCAGGGAGCGGTTCCGGTGGTACAGGTCCTTGATGTCCATCAGCCAGTTGTCAATCAGACCCAATTCCTGGTTGGACATGGCAGAGGACACCCCGCCGCAGCCATAATGGCCGCACACAATGATATGACCCACCTTCAGCACATCCACCGCGTACTGGATGACCGACAGGCAGTTGAGATCCGTGTGAATCACCAGATTGGCCACATTGCGGTGAACGAATATCTCGCCGGGGTTCAAGCCCACAATTTCATTGGCGGGCACCCGGCTGTCAGAACATCCCACCCACAGATACCGGGGGGCCTGTTGCCGGGAAAGACCCAGGAAAAAATCCGGGTCCTGCTGTTTGTGTCTCTCGGCCCACCGGTTGTTGTTGTCAAAAAGATGTTGTAAGTCATCCATGGGCAGCCAGACAGGGAAAGGGGGGTGATGCACAAATCGCGGTTGACCCCCCATCAAGCCCAACAGGTTCAACCCCAAAGGGGGGGATTTTGTGCGGTGAAACCACCATAGGCAATATACCCATCCCTCAGGCGGGTGGTCAAGGCACTGGCTATTCTGACAAAAAGGTCAAATCTGCGAAAAATGATTCAGCCCTAAATGTACCGGGCAATCCAAAAGTTCATATTTTCCGTAAGCACCTCCGCATGGCCTGGGTGTCGGATGGTTTTCCACCGCTCACGGCAATTTCCATTTGACATTCTTCCCAGTTGTTCCTAGATTAATCTGTTCAGTGAGAACGAAAAATAAGGCAAATGGATCATGTTTGAAGCCCTTACCGAGAAACTAAGCGCCGCTGTATCCCGTATCCGGGGGAAAACCCGGATGTCGGAGGAGAACATTGCCGAGGCCTTGGGGGATGTGCGCACCTCCCTGCTGGAGGCGGATGTCAATTTAAAGGTGGTGAAGTCCTTTCTGGATGCGGTCAAGGGACGGGTGGTGGGGGAGGAGGTTCCCGGCGGGTTGACGGCGGGACAGTTTTTCATCAAGACGGTCCATGATGAGTTGACCGCTTTGATGGGGGGTGGCCACCAGGGAATCACCCCGGCCGCCAAACCCCCCACGGTGGTGATGTTGGTGGGGTTGCAGGGGTCCGGCAAAACATCCAGTGCGGGCAAACTGGCCCGGCTGTTGAAATCCCAGGGAAAGACACCCTACCTGGTTCCGGCGGATGTGTACCGCCCGGCGGCCATTGACCAATTGGCCACGTTGGGCAAGGCCCTGGATGTGGCCTGTTATCCATCCACCACCCAAATGGACCCGGTGGATATATCCCGGATGGGGGTGGCCGCGGCCCGCAAGGCGGGTGCAGATGTGGTGCTGATAGACACCGCCGGCCGTCTGCATGTGGATGAGGCGTTGATGGGAGAACTGGAACGGATTCAGAAATCCGTTTCTCCCCAGGAAGTGCTGTTTGTGGCTGACGGCATGACGGGCCAGGATGCGGTGAACACCGCGGCGGCCTTTCATGAACGGCTGGACCTGACGGGCCACATTCTGACCAAAATGGACGGGGATGCACGGGGGGGGGCAGCGCTTTCCATCCGGG
>JAOUFO010000060.1 GCA_029858165.1 Deltaproteobacteria bacterium
CGCTTGTCGGCTTCGCCTCCATGCGGCGTTAGCCGGGCTGGTGCCTTTCTTTTTGGGTTCCTGTCCAGCGGTTCACCACCGCCACGGGCCTTGTGGCCCGCTTTGGGCGGGGTTCACCGCCTTTCTGTTTGGGTTCCAAACAGGACCAGGCTGGCCGCCGCCACCGTGGCGGTATCCGCCCGCAGAACCAGGGCACCCATTTCCACTGCCATAAACCCGGCCCTCAGGGCCTCTTCCACCTCATCGGGGGCCAACCCTCCTTCCGGCCCCACCAACACCCTGGCGGAGGAGGGACCGGTGGTCTGGTTGAGAGCCACCCTGGCCGGAACCGCCTGTTTGGGATGACACACCCAGTTGAGGTCCGCCGGCGGGGAATGGGCCAAAGCGGCGGAAAGCCCGCTGGTGAGGGTGATCACCGGGGGGAATTGCCGGTCGCATTGTTTGCAGGCTTCCCAGGCGATGCGGGTCAGCCGCTCGGTGTATCCGGGATGGGAAAGCTCTTTGTGGGCCAGGGTGGAATGACGGCCGGGGAACAAAACCACCTCCGCCGCCCCCAGTTCGGCGGCCTTTTGGATGATGGTTTCCGCGGCTTTGTCCTTGACTGCCCCCTGCAACAACACCAGATTCAGGGGGGGCAGTGGGGGCGGGGGGATGGGTGCCCCCACCCGCACCACAGGATTCCGGCCTCCATCCAACAGTTCGGCCTCAAACCGGTTGCCTTCAGGGTCTTGCAGGGCAAACCGCTCACCGGGCCGCATCCGGCGGGCGGAAGTGATGTGGCGGGCCTCGGCTCCCTCCAAGACGGCATCCTGACCCTGGCGCAGGGACTGGCCGGAAAGGAAATACGTCATGTCGGTTTATTCCAACTCTATGTTTAACAGTTTGATTTTTTTGTGCAGATTGGACCGTTCCAGTTGGATCGCCTCTGCTGTTTTGGAAATGTTGCCTCCATGGCGGGCCAGCATGGCCTTTACATAGCCCCTTTCAAAAGCCTCTTTGGCTTCCCGGTAGGTTCCCCCCAGGGCCGTCAGGTCTCCCTGGACGCCCAGGGGGGGGGCGGACCGGCCTTCCACCGCCATCAGAATGGCCGGGGGAATATCCATCCTGGAAATTTCCCTGGCGGAGGTCATAATCACCATCCGTTCCACAATGTTGCGCAGTTCCCGCACATTGCCCGGCCACTGGTACCGCTCCAGAATCCCCATGGCCTCCGGGTGGAGGGTTCTGGATTTTTGCCCGTAAACCCCGGTGAAAAATTGGAGAAAATGGTTTACCAGCAGGGGCACATCCCCGGCCCGGTCCCGCAGGGGGGGCACCTCCAGGGGCAGAACCGCCAGCCGGTAGTACAAATCCTCCCGAAAAGCACCGGCTTTGATTTCATCCTCCAACCGTTTGTTGGAGGCGGCGATCACCCGCACATTCACCTGGATGGTTTTGGCCCCCCCCACCCGTTCAAACCGCTGCTCCTGCAACACCCGCAGAATCTTGGCCTGGGTTTTCAGGCTCATATCCCCTATTTCATCCAACAGCAGGGTGCCGTCGTTGGCTTGGTCAAACTTGCCGATTTTTTTGCCGGTGGCCCCGGTAAAGGCCCCGGCCTCATGGCCGAACAGTTCGCTTTCAATCAATTCCTCCGGGATGGCCGCCGAGTTGACCTCCACAAACGGGCCTTCGGCTCGGGCGGAAAGATTGTGGATCAGGTGAGCCACCGCCTCCTTGCCGGTGCCGTTTTCCCCCTGAATCAGCACCCAGGCATCCGATTGGGCGGCCCGCTTCACCTCCTCCACCATGCGGGTGATGACGGGGCTGTTGCCGATGATTTCGTGGGCATCCCGGCCGGAATCTTTTTTTAGCCGCAGGTTTTCTGTTTCCAGCCGGGTTTCCCGAATGGCGTGGCGCAGGGTAAGCAGCAGGGTATCGGCGGAAAAAGGCTTTTCCACAAAGTGATAGGCCCCCAGTTTGGTGGCTTTGACGGCGGTTTCTATATTGGCGTGGCCCGAAAGCATGATGATGGGGAGTGCCGGATGGCTTTTGCGCAAGGATTGCAACACCTCTATGCCGTCCACGGCCCCCATCCATATATCCAGCAGCACGGCGTCTATGTGGTGGTCCTCGTTGCGCACCGTCAGCAGCCCTTCCTCCCCGTTTTTGGCTTCCAATACCTGATACCCCTCATCTTCCAGCAGGCCCCGCAGACTTTGGCGGATGGCCGGTTCGTCATCCACAATCAAAATGGTCGGTTTCATGGAATCATTTTCCTTATGCAGGTTCAGGGGGGAATAACGGTTTTCACACAATAAAAGAGGTTCCCATCCCGGTTGTTTGGCCCCGGCCCGGGAACCGGTCTTATGGAAGTTTACCCCACCGGGAGTTCCAGAAAAAACAGGGAACCTTTGGGGTCGTTGGGGGCATACCGCATTTGCCCGTTATGGTCCAGCACAATCTGGTTGCTGATGGTCAACCCCAGGCCGGTTCCCCCCTCTTTGGTGGAGGTGTACGGCTCAAACAGCCGCTCCCGCACCTGGGGGGGGACCCCCTCTCCGTTGTCGGCCACCTGGGCCACCACTTTCTTTTCTGCTTCCAGCCATTGGGTGGTGACGGTGATTTCGCCCTGGCCGCGGATTGCCGCCGAGGCGTTGTCTATCAGGTTGGAAAACACCCGCTTGATTTGCTCACGATCCAGGGGAAAAGTCGGCAGGCGGTTGTCCAAATCCAGCACCAGACGGATGGGATCCGGCAGGCCGCTTTCATACAATTTGGCCACCTCGCGGATCACCTGATTCAGATCATCGGTGCGGGCTTTGCGTTCCGGCAGTTTGGCGAATTGCGAAAACTCGTTCACCATTTTTTTCAGGCTGGAAACCTCGTTGATGATGGTTTCGGTGCATTGATCCAACACCCCGGGGTCCGCCAGTTGATCCATGTATTTGCGGCGCAGCCGCTGGGCGGAAAGCTGGATAGGGGTCAGGGGGTTTTTGATTTCGTGGGCCACCCGTTTGGCCACCTCCCGCCAGGCTTCGGCCCGTTGGGTACGCTGCATGCTGGTGACATCCTCCACCATCAGCAGCATTCCTTCCGGTCGGCCCCCTTTGGCTTCCTCCAGGGGGAGCATGGTCATTTCAATGTGGACCGGCTCCCGTCCATGAAGCAAAGTCAGATTGGAGGACACCCGGTTGCGGGAATCCTCAGTCAATCCGGCCAGCATATCCTCCAATTGCTTGACCACCATGCGTCCCACCACCTTGCCGAAGTGCTGGCCGGTCACCGCGGATTTTTTGATGTTCAGCAACCGGTGGGCCGCTTTGTTCAAAATGGTGATGGCTCCCTGCTCGTTAAAGGACAAAATACCGATTTCCAGGTTTTCCAACAACAATTCAATAAACCGGGCGTGTTCGCCCAATTCCCGGTGGGATTTGCGCAAGTGGTCGGTGGTTTCGGTCAACTGAAGCCGCTGTTCCTTCAACTGGGTGCTCATCCGGTTGAAGGAGCGCACCAATTCCTGAAAATCCCCCTGCATGGGGCCCAATTCATTTTCTTCCACCTGCCAGCCCAGTTCGCCCCCGGAAACCCGCAGGGTGGCCTCGGCCAGTTTTTCCACCGGGGTTACAAAACCTTTGGCCACATAAAAAGCGATCCAGGTGGCGGCAAACAAAATCACCACCGCCATGACAAACAGGATGGTCATGGACATTAGGAACAGATCCTGGCGCAAAAACCGGGCGCTGTCCTCTTTAAAGTCCAGTTTGTTCAGGGCCTGTTCCACACCATCGGTCACCACCGACAGCACCTCCACGCTCAATCCATCCGGGCTGTCCGGGATAGGGATCAACAGTCGGCGGATCAACAGGTTGTCATCCCATTCATTCCAATAAAATCCATCCGGGTTGTCAAAATACTGGGGAGGGGGGCGGGTCCACAGTTTGGATACCCTGGGGGCGGTAACCCAGCGGGTCACCACCCGGCGGGTTGAATTGTACACAATCACAGCCCCGTGGGCCGGAGGCCGCAGCCCCTGTTTCCAATCCGACGTCTGGTAATCGGCCAGGGTTTTGGGCATCCGGGGGGCCATCAGTTCCAGAGTCTGGTGCAACAACCGGTTTTCCCCGTCATCCATGGAGTGCATCACCACCCGGGAAGCGTCGGTCACCTGCCGGTATTCCCCCTGGGACCAGGTTTCAAACTGGGTGGCCATGAACACAGAGGTCATCAGGTGAAACGCAGTGGAGGGCAGGCTGAGGGCCACAAAGGCGATAATCAATTTGGTTTTCAGCCCCACGGCGGCCAGGGGCACCCGGCGCTCATAAAAAAGCTTGAACAGGTTGCGCAGCAACATATAAAACACCGCCGTCAACAGGACGATGTTGATGTTGATCACCACAAACACAAACAGGTTGCCATCCACCCGTTTCCAGTTGTGATACCCCTTGTAATTGAGCATGAAAATGGTGAGCAGGGTCAGACCCAGCATCACTCCGGCCAGAATCAGCACACCCCGGCGGCTTTGCCGGGGTTCATGTTCCAAAGCGGGCGGGGGCAGGGGTCGTGTGGGGATGGCCATGGGGGGGTGTGTTTTTGAAAGGTTTTTAAAAATTCAAGGCCGGGATGGCTTTTTTAAAATCAAGCCCGGATGGGTGCCGATGGCAGCCGGTCACGGGCGGACCCGGTTTGTTCACATGCCTCCCAACAAGTCCCTTATGGACTCCACCGACCTCCCCAGGGGCTATTCCGTGGGGGGAATGACGGGATTGGCGGGAGGCCGGTATAATTTGCGGCTTAATTCGTGGATGGTTATCCGTTGCAGAGGATGGGTGATTCCCAGGTTGGATTTGACCAGCACATCGGTGAGGGCCTGAGCCTCGTCAACAGTCCCCAGGGGGGGATGCTCGGCAAACAGGGGGATCATATCCAGCCGGTTGAGAGTTTCAAACACCGTAAGGGTATCGGTGGAAGAGGCCGGGACATACTTCATCCCGCTGTCCCGCACCGGGGTAAGGAGGTCCTTCCGCACCATCCGCAGGGTGATTTCCTGGGCCACACTGATGGGCAGATTTATTTTTTTGGAAATATCGCTGAGGTTTACCGGCTCCCCTTTTTTGCGGAACTGATGATCTATGGCCGCCAACAGGGTCAGGGCCAGATAGGGGCGGTAGGATTCCGCATGGCGCAGACTGATTTGCCGGGTGGCCTGAAACAGGTGAAAATGCTGGGATACACAGGCCAATTGCGCCCCGAACAAAAACATCATCCATCCAAGATACATCCAGATCATCATAAAGGGAATCATGGCCACCGCCCCATAAATGGCCTCGTAACTGGTTACCCGCAGCATGGTCAGAATATAAAACCCCTCTACCAGTTTGATGCAGGTCCCCGCCACCAACGCCCCCAGCATGGCGTGGTGCCACCGCACTTTGGTTTCCGGGATAAACATATAGGCATAAAACAGCAACAACCAGAAAATGGGATACCCCGACAGGGCACCGATCCGAATCACAAGGCCATCGGGCAGTTCCAGCATCGAAAGCAGTTGAATTTCCTGAATGGTTTTTAAATAGGCGGAAAGGGCAAAAGATATGAGGACCAAAAACGGGGTGACCGCCAATACCAGCAGATATTCAGCCACCCGCTGCCCATAGCCTGGCCTGATCCAAACATCCCAAATAATGTTCAGGGAATTCCGCACCCGTTGCAGCAGCACAAAACCGGTGATCAACAGGGTCAGAATCCCCACCAGTCCAAGGGTGCTGGTTTCCGCCGCCCGCACATACACGGTTATTTTTTCCGCCAGTTCCCTTTGCCCCGCCGCCACGGTGCTTAACATGACGGGATTCAGCAGGTTTTCCACATGGAAGGCTTTGAGCAGGGCCAGAAACATGGCCAGGAAGGGGATCATGGTCAGCAGGGTAAAAAAGGACAACCCGGCGGAATGGAGGGAAAGGTGGTTTCGCCGGAACCCCAACTGGGCCAGATAAAAAATCTGTGGCAGGCGCAACAGCAGGCCTTTGCCCAGATATTTATCCTGTAGAGAATCCAGGGTGTCTGCCTGGGGGCCGGAGGGATTGTGCATGGATTTGTTAAGGTGGCTGTTTTTAAAAGGCCGCAAGGGGTATAATCACAAAATTCGCGGAAGTTTCCCAATATACCTTAAAAATTATCTTTTGTCTTTGTCCCGGGGGATGGGCCTAAAATAAGAGCCGGGCCTTCAATTTTCGCCTGATTCTTAGGCAGACCCTGGCGGATGCCCGGCCCGAAAACCCCACCGTTCCTCACCCATCGGTGGATTTCATTTGACATCCTGCCGGGGGTTTGTGTAAGGTTTTTTTCATGATGACAAGTCCCCGAATGTTGCTGATCCACACATGCCAAATGGCCACGGCTGATAGCCCAAACCAATCCCATGGGCCAAGTTTCAAATCCTCCGTGAATCCCAATTGATTCTCCTTAATGTTTAGCACAAAAACACCGCTGACCCTGAGGGGGAGCGTAAGAGGATATTTTTTTGGGCTGGGGGCATGGCTTATGCACCTTGCCTATCCAAGAATGGAGCAAACAGGGGAACGAAACGGATCTCCCCCGAATGCAAAATGAATAAAGTTTTCTCCGGCACAAGGAGGCTTGAACCCATGACATTTATTTACAAAGTAAACGACCGGATTGTGGTGGAACTGGAAAACCTGGAAACCGTGTCCACCACAGAAGACGGCAACGGCATCTGGGTGACCTGGCAAGGCAAAAAGGAACCTCAGGTGTTCAAACCGGTTTCCGTGGATGAACGCAAGCGGTTTTACAACTACCTCGGCGTAATGTAAGCCCCCCCAAAAGAAAGGCAGTTAGCCCGCCCAAAGCCGCCGACAGGCGGATGGCGGTGCTAACTGCTGGACAGGAACCCCAAAAGAAGTGCAACCAGCCAGCCAACGGCGTTTGGAGCCAACAGGCGGCACAACGCTGGGCTGTGCTGGTTGCTGGGCAAGACCCCCCAAAAAGCAAAGCAAAAAGCCAACAACCAACAGCATGCGGGGGAGCAGGCCCCCCCGTCCCCCCTTTTTAGGGGCTGATGGAGAAGGCATCAACAGGGTCAAGGGAGCCTCGCTCCCTTGTGGGGATTGGGGCGGCGCCCCAAAAAGAAATTCAGGCAGTCTGCCCAAAGAGGTACGGGCACCCCAAAATGCAGATCACCCCAAAATAGAAGTGTCAAACCGGCTGGAAGGGGAAAGGTTTTCCATATCATACCCCCCCTTGCGGCGCAGATTGGCCAGCATTTCCATGATATGGTTGACCGCGTATTGATCAGCGTCCATTCCAGGGGGCAGCCGGGAGCCGTCCGCCAGGGAGGTGTCCTTTAACGCTTCAAACGCCGCCTGTTGTTGTTCCAAAAACCGTTTGCAATCCAGGGGCGGCCCCACCCGGAACACCACTTTGGCAGCCACCGGACGCTCCTCTTCCATCACCTCTTTGGTGGGCAGCAGGTTGCCCTCCATGCTGATGAGATAGGCGGTATCAAAAGCGCGGACATACGAGGTGGATTCCTTTACCGGCTCGTTTTTTGCTCCTGACTTGTAGCGTCCCCCCAGGGGAAACAGCACAAAAATATGGCCCTCTTTTTTCAGCTTCATCAAGGCCCGGAAGGCAGCCCGGTTGATGCGGGAGGCATCGGCCTCCACCGCCAGCCGGGCTTCTGTCTGGGCCGGGGTTTCATCGGGGGATGGCTGGGGGATTTCCCGCCGGGGTACAATCACCAGCCGCGAGTATTTTTCGGTGAACATTTTCACCAAATCGGATGATTCGTTCAATTTGCGTCCGGCCACATAAGTCAGCCGGTCCTGGATGGGGGCGTAACGAGCGCCATGGCGCCGCAACAGGGCGTTAAAAGAAGGCACGTCAAAGTTTCCCCGGTGGTCCGCCAGAAAAATCACCTGACGCCCGGCTTTTAAATCCTCCAGGCATTGGTCCAGGTGTTCCAGCCCTTCCACCCCGGAATTGGGGAGAAACAGTTTTTCCTGAAGTTCCTCAAACAAATCACGCCCTTTGGCCACTCCCGGCTGGTACACGTTTTCCGGGGTTACAATACGGTTCTGGCCCGCGTCGTAGAGCTTCATCAACTCTCCCACATAATGGAACAACAAATGCTCCAGTTCCTGAGGGGTCATTTGGGCGGGGTTTTTTGTGGTGATGTCTGACATGGGTGCGTGGGGGAATCATCAACCGGTCCTGGGGTCTATCTGGACGCCGGAAACCGGATTCTTCCGGGAAAAAGGTTGCGGAAATGTGAAAAGGGGCCTATTTCTGGCTCAGGTTCGGGCGGTCAGCCCCGATCTATTCTTGGCCTGTCATTTCTATCACAATCCGGGGGGATTTCCAACCGGTCAAACCTTGTTATCGGAGAACAGCATGCGTTTGGAAGGCTCCTGTCATTGCGGCGCCATTCGGTTTTCCCTGGACAGCCGCACCTATTATCCCTTTATGCGCTGTTATTGTTCTGTCTGCCGCAAAACGGCCGGGGGCGGGGGGTATGCCTCCAACCTGATGGGGTCCGCCGAAGGGTTTGAAGTCACCGGCAAAGAAAACCTGAGCGTGTACCAAGCCATGGTGCCGGATAAAAACAATCCCGCAAACAGAATCCAAAGCCCCGCCCGGCGCCATTTTTGCCAAATTTGCGGCAGTGCCCTGTATTTGCTGGACCCCCGGTGGCCCAAATGGGTGTATCCTTTGGCTTCGGCCATCAACACCCCTCTGCCCATCCCCCCCCAACGGACCCATATTTTTACTGCGGATAAGCCGTCCTGGGTGGAAATCCCCCAA
>JAOUFO010000417.1 GCA_029858165.1 Deltaproteobacteria bacterium
CCCGGACGGGATGGCTGGAACTGGTGCCTTTCAAACAGTCTCCGGCGGCGGTGTACACCGTGGCGGCGGTCCTGGTGCTGGCCAGCCTGGGGCTGGGGCTGAAGTGGGGGTTGTCCAGCCCGGGGGCGGGCCGGTTTGTGGTGTTGGAATCCCCTGCCACCCAGATGATGATCCAGGAAAACAAAACATCCCAGATGGTGGTCAATCAACCCAGCGGAGAAAAACTGCTGGTGATCAACGGGGAGGTTCAAAACAATTTTCCCCCGATGGAAAAAATCAGCTGGGTGCGGGTAAAGGTGATGGCCTTTTCCGGCCTCACCCCGGCGGGGGAGGCCACCGCCTACCTGGGAAACACCCTCTCCGGCCAGGAACTGGCCAACTGGGACCTTTCTGCCATCCGGGCCTATTATGGCTTCAACAACGGCAGAAAGGATGCCAATTTATCCCTCAAACCGGGAGAAAAAGTTCCCTTTCAGGTGGTGATCCCCGGCGTGCGGGACCCCATCACCACAACCAGGATGATGGTGGTAAGTTACTCCAAAAACGGTAAAATGGTTTTTCATCAAAGCGGGACCGTGGCGGCCAACCCGTAACAACACCTCCCCCCGTCCGTCTGCGGCGGGTTTGCGCCGCGTTATCATCGGGGCGCTGCCCCAAATCCGGCAGGGGCGGGCCTCACCCCCGGCGCATTCAGCGCCACCCCCTCTCCTGAGGGCGAGGGGGAAGGGTGTGCCTGAATGTTTGGGTTGAAACAAACTGGCTTGTGGTGGTGCGGTTTGGCAGTTTGTTGATTCAAACGGAAGTGTGGAGGGTTGCCCCTCGCCTTCGGGAGAGGGGCGGACCGCCGCAGGCGGGCGGGGTGGGGCCGCTTTTTGGCCGGGCTGGTTGCACTTCTTTTTGGGAATAGGGAATCCTCCATGGCTGTTTCGGGCGATGCGATCAATGAGGTGAAAGCCCGGGCCGATATTGTGGCGGTGGTGGGGGAAAAAGTGCGCCTCACCCCTTCCGGGCAGAATTTCAAAGGGTTGTGCCCTTTTCATGGGGAAAAATCCCCCTCTTTTACGGTAAACCCCCAGCGCCAGATGTTTCACTGTTTCGGCTGCGGCCAGGGGGGCAGCGTGATTGATTTTGTCATGGCCTATGACCGGCTGACTTTCCCGGAGGCCCTGGCCCAACTGGCCGCCCGTTTTGGAGTGACCCTGGACCAGGGGCGGGCCGCCCCGGCGGGGGGCCGCCAGCTGGCCGCTCTGGAATCGGCCAGGGGGTATTACCACAACCTGCTGACCAAAAGCGCCGAAGGAGAAACCGCCCGCAGGTATTTGACCCAACGGGGGTTTGACGAGGATATCTGGCAGGGGTTTTCATTGGGATACGCCCCGGACGGCTGGCAGGGCTTTACGGACCATGCCCTGGGGGAAGGGTTCACCCGGGAGGAACTGCTGGGCTGCGGACTGGTAAAACAGTCCCCCTCCGGCAGGTTGTACGACCTGCTGCGCAAACGGGTGATATTTCCCATACTGGACCCTCAGGGGCGTTGCATCGCCTTCGGGGGGCGGGTGATGGATTCCGCCGACACCCCCAAATACCTCAACACCCCCGAGACCTCCCACTACCGGAAATCACAGGTGCTCTACGGCTTTCATCAGGCGCGGGAAACCTTCCGGGCCAAAGGCCGCTGCCTGTTGGTGGAAGGGTACCTGGATGTGATCCGCGCCCATCAGCGGGGGTTTCCCGAAGCGGTGGCCACCTGCGGCACAGCCCTGACGGCCCTGCACCTGGAACTTCTGGAACGCCATGTAAAAACCGTGGTGCTGACGTTTGACGGCGATGCGGCAGGCGTTAAGGCCGCCTTGAGAAGCGCCGCACTGTTTTTAAACCGGGGGGTGGGGGCCAGAGTGGTCACCCTGCCGGACAAGCTGGACCCGGATGACTTTTTGCGGACCAGGCCCCCCGAAGAGTTTGAAACCCTGGTTTCCAACGCCACCCCGATGTTGGAATATCTGGTGTTGCAAACCCTTAAACAGCATGGCGCCACCCCGGAAGGCAAGGAGCAGGCCCTGCGGGAACTGGCCCCCCTGTTGGCCGGGATCCGGCAGGCCGCCACCCGGGATGTCACCTTGCAGCATCTGGC
>JAOUFO010000418.1 GCA_029858165.1 Deltaproteobacteria bacterium
CTCCCCACCCCTGGCAGAACCCAAGCCCAGGGCGGCGGTCCATTCCCTGGGGTGTCGGTTGAACCATGCCGAGGCGGACTCCCTCCGCCAACATTTGGAATCCGCCGGATACCAGGTGGTCCCCTGGGGGGAGGCGGCGGAGGTGTGTGTGTTGAATTCATGCACCGTAACAGGCAACAGTGATGCCAAATCACGCCAGGCTTTGCGTTCCATCCGCCGCAAGTACCCCCAAGCCAAACTGGCGGTGGTGGGCTGTTATGCCCAAATGGGATCGGCGGAACTGGCCGGGGGGGGGTTGGCGGATTTGATTGTGGGCACCCAGGAAAAAATGGAGGTGGTGCGCCACTTGAAACAATTGAAGGATGGCCCGCAAGCCCCGGTGGTGATCAACCGGCCCATCCGGCGGGGAGCTTTTCGCCAGGGGGGGGCCTCCCTGGAGGTTGCCGCGGATGAGCCGCAGCCGGTCGGCGCGGCCGGGGGTTTGACCGGCCCGGAAGGTCCGGTCCGCTGGACCCGGGGCCATTTAAAAGTGCAGGATGGGTGTGATTTTATGTGTTCTTTTTGTGTGATTTCCTTTGCCCGAGGGCGTGCCCGGCCCAGGGAATGGGAGGATATGCTGCGGGAGGCCCGGCAGATGGCCCAAGGGGGCATCCGGGAACTGGTGTTGACCGGGGTGAATGTGGGCACCTTTCAGGAGGGGGGAAGGGGGCTGGAGGAACTGGTGGATGGGTTGGCCCGTGTGGATGGCATCACCCGGCTGCGCATCGGATCCATAGAGCCCACCACTGTGGGGGATGGGCTGCTGGAACGAATGGCGGACCCCGGCCACTGTCTTCAGCCTTTTTTGCATCTGCCGCTGCAATCCGGGGCGGATGGGATTCTTTCCGCCATGAAGCGCCGCTACACCGCTGGAGAGTATCTGGATTTTGCCCGGAAGGCCCTGGCCCGGGTGGAAGGATTATGCCTGGGAACAGATGTGTTGGCGGGCTTTCCGGGAGAAACGGATGCGTTGCATCAGGAAACCCGGTGGTTTTTGGAAGAACTCCCTTTTGCTTATTTCCATGTGTTTCCTTATTCCCCCCGCAAGGGCACCCCGGCGGCAGGAATGGCGGACCCGGTATCCCACCAGATCAAACAACAGCGGGTAAAAGAGCTGACCGCCCTGAGCAATGCCAAGCGGCTGGCCTTTCAGGCAGGCTTTGTCGGAAAGACGGTGGAGGTGTTGTTTGAAAAAAGCAAAACTGAAGGGACAGCTCAGGGGTACACCCCCCATTACATCCGGGTGGAAGTGGCCGCCGACAACCCGGACAGGTTGTGGAACCGGGTGGAGCGTGTGCGGCTGAATGCTCCCGGCCTGCCGGTGATGGGAGGGGAACTCATCCATTTTGGAACCACGGGGTAAACAATCCCATTCTGTCCTCCCTTTTACCTCATACTCCTCTTGACCGGCAGTTGTTCTGAGGGTTCAGGCTTTTTCCGAGGAATCCGGCGGGCGGGTTTTCTGGCGGGTTTTGGTGTGAAACACCTCTTTTTCCCGCAGCCGTTTGATTTGTTCCCTGGATAAAAATTGATTCAGGGCAGCCTTGCCCCCTTGTTCCACCCCCCGGACGTGCATGTTGTGGGTCCAATTATCATCTTTATCCACAGAGGTTTTGATGATTTCGCCGATGATGGTGACCGGCTGGTTGTGAATGGAAAAATTCAGCCGGACAAGTCCGCCGGGGGCCAAAGAACGGTTGCACACAAAGGCGGCCCCCCGAAAACTCAAATCAATGATGCGCCCTTTTTCCGGGGCGGGCTGGCCGTCTTCCTGGGAGGCTGGTTTGGGCGGGCGGGTTGTACGGGATATCTCCTCCAGAGAAAGATATTGGTAGGTGATGGGAAGATTGACCGTCAACCGGTAATTGGAACGGTGACCTCCCGGCTGGCGGAACACATGGGCCGCCCGCAACACCGAAAGACCCCCCGATTTCACCCGTTCCAGGTGAACGGGAAACAGGGTTTCCCCATCGTTTTCCCTCCAGAAAATCAGTTGGGCCTGGGGGTGACGGTCAATCAGATCCTCCAGGTGCCGGGTTTCCTGCGCCTGGGTTTCCGATTCCGAAATTTCCTTGGGCAGGAAAAAAT
>JAOUFO010000419.1 GCA_029858165.1 Deltaproteobacteria bacterium
CCCCCCCGTTTTTTTTTCAAAACAGGAGATTATCGGTAGTAGCGCCGAGGTCTCAAACCCTGTGTTCAGTCAGCCCTGGACAGGGTGATGCTTTTGCCCCGCACCACCACCTTCAATGTATCCCCCGGCTTCAGCCCGGCCCGGATTAAAGGCTCCTGGGGAACGTTTACCCCGAAGGCGGTTCCTTTTCCCCGTCGTTTTATTTCCACCATTTCCACGGATTTCCTCCCCTTTTTGCCTTTGCCTTCCGGCTTAAACGGGGGCACCGGTTTGCCGCTGGCCTGGGATGCCTTTACCAACCGGTTGTTCAGGGTAAAGGTGGTTTTAAAACCCATCAGTTTGGCAATTTCTTTTTGGGAATTGCCATCCTGAGCCAACTTTTCAACTTTGGTCAACAGTTCCAAAGAGGCTTCCTTGGTTTCTTTTGCCATTTTTCCTTTTGATGTTTATGGGGGGGAGTGTGTTGTTTTTGGTTTGGTTCAAATTGGTGAAAAACTGTCCTGTTTTGTTCAATTTGAATCTCGGTTTTAGCGAATGGAAATAACAATCAAAATTAAACTCACATTCCATTCTTCAACAATCAATCATAAAATAGAAATAAATGAAACAAAAATTGAAGTTTGCCTAATGTTATCCCCGTAAACATTGGTCTTAGCAGGCAATAAAACGGTGATTCCAATACCGGCGGGATAAATTAAAGGTGGAGTAAAAAACAGAAACCTTTGCATCCCTGTGGAAATGGCCTGTTTTGATCAAAAAACGGGGGTTTGGCGGCTGGGAATAAACGGGGGACGGGTGGTCTCACCCCGATCGAGGCCTCTGCACAACTCATTTTTTCCCATCCCCCTGCCCCCTTCCCAAAGGGAAGGGGTTTGATATGATTGGGGGCCTGCGGCCCCCAATCCCCCGTGTTTTTATCAAAACGGGAGCTTTTGGCAGTTATGCAGAGGTGTCCGATCGTTGAAACCGCTTTGAACCCGGTTTGCGGTTCCATAAAAGTTTGGAATTTATCGGGACAGGAACCGGGCAAACGCCTCCATAAACCGTTCCATGGCAACCAGTGGGCCGATGGTAAGGCGGAAGGTGCCGGGGGCGCTCTTTTGAGGGCGCACCAGGATGTTTTGGGATTGGAGCCAGGCGGCCGCCTCCCCGGCGTTTTCCAGGGAAATCAGCAAAAAGTTGGCATCACTGGGGTAAAACCGCACACCATGGCGGGTCAGGAACGCTTCCACCTTCGGTTTGGCAACGTCCATCACCTCCCGGATATAGGCCGTCATGGCCTGGGGGTGGTCCAGCTGGGCTCTGGCGGCCACCACCGCCAGCATGTTCATGTCGTATGGCCCCCTTATTTTTTTTAACTCAGCCATAAATTCAGCCCGTCCCACCACCACTCCCAGCCTCAATCCCGCCAGGGCAAACGCTTTGGAAAAAGTGCGGATGACCGCCAGATTGGCGTGACGCCGCAACAGGGGGATGAATGTTTCGCCGCAAAATTCATGGTAGGCCTCATCCACCACCACCGCCAACCGGGGGTGTCGCTCCAGCAGGCCCTCCAGCCAGGGGGCGGGCACAGCTTTGCCGGTGGGATTGTTGGGGCTGGCCAGCATCAGCAGCCGGGTGGCGGGGGTGATGGCGGCTTCCAGTTGTTGGGCGGGAAACTCCATGGCGGGGCCATAGGCCACCGTAACAACCCGGGCATCCAGGGTTTGGGCAATCTGGCGGTACATGGAAAACGTCGGCTCGGGAAACAACACCGGGTCTTCTTTTTCCAAAAAGGCGCGAAACACCACCTCTATCCCCTGGTCCGATCCGTTGGTGATCAGCACCTCATCGGGGTTTACCCCCAGATATCGGGCCAGACGGGGTTCAAAATCGCCGTAATCCGGATAGGTTTGCATCCGGTTTTCATCCAGAAAACGGATGATGGCCTCCCGCACCGGGGGGGGCGGGGGGATCAGGGATTCGTTGAAATCCAGCAGCAACATTTGTTTGGGGTCCCGACCCTCAAGGGGGGGGGTGTAGGGCTGCATGCGCCGGATGGTTTCTCGCACCCGCATGGGGGATTCCAATAAAGGTTGATGGGGCCGGGGAAGGGTTTCCGGCAGACCGGTTTGT
>JAOUFO010000061.1 GCA_029858165.1 Deltaproteobacteria bacterium
ATTGAGGGAGATATTCACGGAGACATTTCCCCTCAATGGGCTCAGTGGATGATGTCCGGGTTGAACCTGGAGGTCACCCTGCGCATTTTACCGGAATGGATTCAAAAAATGGGCGGATTGGGGGGGATCCTGACGGGATATATGAACGGCGACCGGTTGGATGTGAACATCCGGGGCAATATGATTTCACCCAATATCCGACAAAGAGAATAAACCCAGGAGACATGAGCAAAAGAAACGGATTTTTGATGATTTATGCCTTGGGATTCGGCTTGATCCTGATGCTGGCCGGGATATTTTCCTATGGACAAACCACCGCTTTGACTCCCCATCCGTTGGCTGTGGTAAAGGTTGAGCGGGGGGAGGGGCTGGGCCGGGTGTTAAGGCGGATGGAAAAAGATCACGGGGTTTCCCGCCGGTTTTTAAGGCTGCTGGCGGTGTTAAGGGGCGATTCCACCCGGATCAAGGCCGGGGAGTTTGTGGTGCAGGGGCCGGTTTCCTCCAACCAGCTGTTGAACCTGCTGATTTCCGGGGAATCCCGCATTGACCGCCTGACCATTCCAGAAGGGTATAACCTAATGGATATTTCGGCCAAATTGGAACAACGGGGGATTGCCTCCGGCAGGAAATTTTTGGAAATTACCCACAACCCCCGGTTTATCGCCAAACTGAACCTGCCGGAAGGGTTCTCCAAGGAAACCCTGGAAGGATTGATTTTTCCGGAAACCTATTATTTTTCCGCCGGGGTGGACGAACGGGAAATCGCCGCCCACATGGTGGGGGAATTCACCCGCCGTGCGATGGGAGAAATTACCGAGGGCGGTTCCCCTTCAGGGTTAACCCCGTACCAGATTTTGATCCTGGCCTCCATCATTGAAAAAGAAACCGGAGTGGGTTCAGAAAGGCCGTTGATTTCCGCCGTGTTCCACAACCGTTTGAAAATAAACATGCCTTTGGCCACCGACCCGACGGTGATCTACGGGGTCAAGGATTTTAACGGCAATCTTACCCGCGAACATCTGCAAACCCCCTCTGCGTACAACACTTACATCAACCAGGGCTTGCCCCCCACCCCCATTGCCAATCCTGGGCTGGAAAGCATCCGGGCCGCCATGAATCCGGCCAGGGTGAAGTATCTTTTTTTCGTAGGCAAGGGGGATGGGACCCATTTTTTCTCCAGCGATTATAAAACCCATTCCCAGGCGGTGTTTAAATACCAGGTGTTGCCCAACCGCAAACGAAAACATTAAATCCGGCAGCCCTGTTCTGTTCCGGGGGGGGCAGGAGGGCAAATCACCGCCGTCAGCGGATGGCGGGATGGGCGGGTCCGGTGGTCGGTCAACCAGGGTTTCTCTTTCAAGGGGTTTGCCGTGGCTATTTTTTCATACAGGGCAGTCGGGGAATCCGGGGTATCCCAAAAGGGTACCTTGACCGCCGCCAGCCTCCATGAGGCCAAATCCATCCTGAAAGCCAGGAACCTGTTTCCCATGGAGGTGAAACCGGCCGCCAACTTCAGCCTGAATCTGCAAAATTTGCTCTCCTTTTCCTCCCAGCCCAGTTCCTCCGTGGGGCAGGTGGCGGTGTTTGCCCGTCAGTTCGCCACCCTGTTGGCCGCCACAATCCCCTACGATAAATCTTTGGAAATGGTGATTCAGCAAACCGGGGATGGACGGTTTAAATCTGTATTGAACGATGTCAAATCCAAGGTGGTGGAAGGGGCCTACCTGGCCGATGCCTTTACCGGATACCCCAAGGTGTTTCCCCCCATGATGATTTCCATGGTGCGGGCCGGAGAGGCCAGCGGCACCCTGGTGGAAATCATGTCCCGTCTGGCGGATTACTATGAAAATCTGGGCCGTATCCGCTCCCGCATCACTTCGGCCCTGATTTATCCGGCATTTATGACGGTGTTCGGCACCGGGGTGATCATTTTCATGGCCACTTACATTCTGCCGAAAATCACCACCCTGCTGGAAAACTTTGGGGCCAAACTGCCCCTTTCCACCCGTATTTTGATAGGATTTTCCAACCTGCTGACCGGGTATTGGTGGCTGATCATCCTGCTTTCCGGGTTGACGGGATATTGGGTCCACAAACGGCTGCAAACCCCCCAGGGTCGCATGACCTGGGACCGGCTGGAATTAAAACTGTGGGTCTGGCGCTCCTTGCGAAAAAAAATGTTGTTGCAACGGTTTGTTCAAACCCTGGGCACGCTGTTGAAAAGCGGGGTGGAGTTAAAGGCGGCGCTTGAAATTGCCAGCCATGTGTTGGAGAATGGGGTGTATCGTCAGGCGATGGTGATGGTGATTTCAGATGTGCAAAACAAGGGGTTGCCCCTGTCGGTGGCTTTAAAACGGTCCGGGTTGTTCCCGGATGATGTCACCCAGATGGTGGCCATCGGCGAGGAAACCGCCACCATGGACACCATGCTGGAAAACCTTTCCACCAGAATGACCCAGGAACTGACCACCGCCATAGACGCCATGCTGGCCATGTTTGAACCGATGATGATTTTGGCCATGGGTTCAATTGTGGGATTCATGGTGGTATCCATGCTGTTGCCGATGTTGCAACTTAACCAATTGGTAGGATAAACCCTTATGCACAGATATTCACGGCTTGGCCGACGCACATCCAAAACCCGCCAGGGGATTACCTTTATTGAAATCCTGGTGGTGTTGATCATCATCGCCCTGATCGCCGGGATCGTGGGCACCGAAATGATCGGAGAGGCAGAAAAATCCCGTGCCGCGGCCACCCGCATCCAGATCCAATCCTTGGATTCCTCCCTGAAAATGTACCGGTTGCACAATTCCACTTTTCCTTCCACTGAGCAGGGCTTGCAGGCTTTGGTCGTGCCCCCCACGGTGGGGATTCTTCCCCGGAACTGGCAGGGTCCTTATATCCAAAAGGTGCCCAAAGACGGTTGGGGCGGGGATTTTATCTACCGCAACGATGGCCAGCGGTTTGTGATAGTTTCCCTGGGGGCCGATGGGGTGGAAGGCGGGGAGGACCTGAATGCGGATATCTCCAGTGACACCTTATAGGCCGCGGTTTAAGCGGCAGGGGTTTACCTTTTTGGAGGTGCTGGTGGTGGTGACTCTCATGGCCCTGGCGGCCATGCTGGTGTTGCCTTCGTTTGAGAACATGCTTACCCGCAACGTCAACTGGGAGGCCAACCGGCTAAAAGGGGTGATCCACCTGTTGCGCAATGAGGCGGTGCTGGGCCGCAAGCGGTTCCACCTGATGTTGGATCTGAAAAAAGCGGAATACTTTGTGGAAGTCCGCGGAGAGGAGGGGGCCTATAAAAAGGTGGATTTTCCCCAGGAACTCCGCCCCCATGGGTTTTCCGATTCGGTTCAGATTGAGGACATGGTGATGTATGGGGATGCCCGCAACAAAATCAAGGACCGGGTGGTGACGGTGAATGTGGATGCCTCCGGCTTTATAGACCCTTTCTGGCTTCACCTGCTGGTGGAGGGGGAAAAATTCACCTTAAAGGTGGAAGGGTTCACCGGCCGGGTGGAACTGCTGGAAGGGGTTGTGGATGCCGATTTCCAAGAAACCCTGGATCAATAGCCGTCAGGGGATGCCCCCGGCAAAAGGAAGCCGGGGGTTTACCCTGCTGGAAGTGTTGGTGGCTTTTGCCGTGTTGTCCATCATGCTGATGGCCCTGTTCCAGTCGTTTTCAACCACCATTCTGATCAACGACAACACCCGGGATACCTGGATGGTGATGACCGCGGTTCAGGCGGAGTTGCTGCGGGTGGAACGGGAGGGCGGGGGGTCCATGGCTGCCGATCAGGGGGTGTACCCTCCCGGCCATCCGTTGGAAGGCTACCGCTGGCTTCGGGAGGTAACGGAAGAGCAGCCTTTTCCGGGGGTGTTTGTCCGCAGGCTCAGCCTTAGGGTTCTCTGGAATAACGGCGGAAGGGATTTCTCTTATGAATCCAGCATGTATCTGATGCCCCGGTAAGGTTGCCAGGGGTTGCAATCCGCCTGGGGGTCCACCCATTTTCTCATCCGGTATGAACCCACCTGTTATCCCATCGGCTCCTCGGGGGGCGGCCCACCCCCCCAACGCGGCCCGGAATCCCGCCACGCCCCAGCCACCGGATGGAGCCTGCCCCCCGTCTGGCGGGAGACCCCGGCGAAGGGGAATCACCCTGCTGGAAATGATCATCGCCCTGCTGTTGTTGTCCATTCTGCTGACTCTGGTTTACACCTCATTTTTCCAGATTTCAGAAGGGGCCTTGCGCCAGAAAGAGGTTTTAACCGCTCAGCAGGAAATGCGTCTGCTGTTAACTCTGGTGGCGGATGACATCAACCAGGCCCGCTATTTGAACAACTTTGCGGCGTCCCGCAAAAAAACCGGCATCATCGCCAGATTGGAATCCCAAACCGCCGGGGATTTTACCCGCTTGGATTTTCATGCCAATGTGGCCACCCGGTTTTTCCGCCAGATTCCCCCTGAAAAGGACCCCGGCCTCCATGAAGTGGGCTACCGGGTGGAACCCGACGGGGATGCCTTCAGCCTGATCCGCCGGGAGGATTTCTTTCTGGATGACGATATGCAAAAAGGGGGGGTGAAGGTCAAAATCGCAAACCATATCAAAACCTTTCTGGTGGAGTTTTTAAGGCCCAGGATGGCGGGGGCATCGGTGGAGGATTGGGCAAAGGATTGGAATTCCTCTTTGCTGGGGTTGGATCAAAGAATGCCCAGGGCCATTCGGCTGACCATCGGCATGGCCGCGGAACAGGGAAAAGAATGGAAGGAAACCGTGGAAATGAATCTGCCTGAGAAAATGAAAAGGAGCCTGTGATGGCCCCTTTGTTTAAAGGCAGGTGGGGAAAGGCAACCCCCCGAAAGGGGATGGCTTTGCTGATGGTGTTGGCCCTTTCTTTGTTGTTGATGGCCTTTATGGCCGAATATGTGTTTTCCACCGGGCTTGAACTGCGGGCCATGCAAACCTACAAGGAGACCCACCAAGCCCGGAATCTGGGGGATTCCGCCTTCAGGGCGCTTCAAATCGGCCTGATGGCGGATGAAGTGGAATTTATGAAGGGCATGGGGGCGTTGGTGGGCGGATTTGAGGGGGCCGCGGTCCCTTTTGGGGATGGATTTCTGTCCGGGCTGACGATCACCCCCCTGGACCCATTGTTTAACCTCAACCGGCTTTATTCCACCCGCGGGGGGTCCCCTGCCAATAGTGTGCAGTGGAATCTGTTCTACAACACCCTGAAACAGGTTCAGATTCCACCCGATGAACTCCATTCCGAAGCCGTTCCGCCGGATGACACCACCGCTGCCTGGCTGTTTGCCGCCCTGGCCGATTTTATAGACCCGGACGATCTGGATTACCAGGGGGCCGGGGGGGGGATGGGAGCGGAAGCCCAGGCCTATTCCGGCCAGCAGCCCCAATTCCCTTTGCCCAATGGCCGACTGGATAAACTGACTGAAATCCGGTTGGCCCGGGGGGTGATGGAAAGCCGAATCCCCTGGAAAGAATGGGAAAACCGGTTTACCCTGATGGAAAGGGCCGACGCGGCCGCCAATTTGTATCCGGGGGTGATTTGCGCCAACACCGCCAGCCGGGAGGAAATCAGCGATTTTTTAAAAGCCCGCCGGATGAGCGATTCCATGTTGGTCCGTCTGGACGGGATTTCTCAGGATATTCAAAAAGAGTTGAACCTGTACGCCGATAAGGCGGATGCAGTGGCGGACCTGTTGGCCCCCAAGGATGGGGAGCGTACAGTGTACAATGATGCAGCCCTGGCCGCCGCTTTGGGGGGGCTGGGATTCAAAACCAATCTGGTTAAACAGGTGTTTTCCACCGCCAACAATTTTTACCGGGTGCGTCTGACGGCCGAAATTGGAGAGGTGAAGGTGACGTTTTCCGCTGATATTCATGTGACCCGCAACGCCGAACGGATCGGCACCGCCCTGGAAGTGCTGGATTACAATGCAGAATAAAACACCCCCACCCTCTCCCACCCGCCGGATCATCCGCCTGGACCACACAGATTCCACCAACCGTCTGGTGTTGGAAACCCCTGAGTTTTTGGAGGAGAACCATCTGGTGGTGCTGGCCCGCAGCCAGACCCAGGGCCGCGGACGGCGGGGCAGAAGCTGGGTCAGCCTGCCGGGTAGCCAGCTTTTGTTCTCCTATGTACACCACCCGCAAGGGATCCGGGGGGACCTTCCGGTCATTTCTCTGGTGGCAGGTCTTTCCGTGGCCCAGGCCCTGGAAGAATTTGGGGCGGCCCCCCGCCTGAAATGGCCCAATGATGTAAAGCTGGCCGGGAAAAAAGTGTGCGGCATTCTGGTGGAAACCAAACCGGGCCCTCAGGGGGACCCCCGGGTGGTGATCGGCATCGGGTTGAACTGTCTGGGCCGGGAGGAGGAACTTCCCCTGGAAATCAAGTCCATTGCCGCCATTTTGGCGGCCCACACCGTTCAACCGGTGGACCCGGAAGCCGTTCTGTGGACCGTGCTGGCCTGCCTGGATGAAAACCTGGAACGGCTGGGGGCCGGGGAAAAACCCTCCCTGTTGGAAAGCTGGCGTGCCAGGGCGGACCTGGCCGGAAAACCTGTCCGGGTGGAAGGGGAAACCGTCTATTCAGGGAGAGCCGTGGGGATCAGCCCGGAAGGATACCTGTTGGTGGAAGCTTCCGGGGAACTGCGCACCGTGGTCTCCGGGGATGTCACCTGGCTGGACACCCCCGGCTAAAGCCCATCCTGAAAAATCTGCGGCCCTTTTGGCCGGGCTTCCGCCGCCTTTCTTTTGGGGGTTTCCTGTCCAGCGGCTTCAGCACCGGCACGGGCCTTGCGGCCCTTTTGGCCGGGCTTCCGCCGCCTTTCTTTTGGGGGTTCCTGTCCAGCGGCTAAAGCACCGGCTCGGGCCTTGCGGCCCTTTTGGCCGGGCTTCCGCCGCCTTTCTTTTGGGGGTTCCTGTCCAGCGGCTAAAGCACCGGCTCGGGCCTTGCGGCCCTTTTGGCCGGGCTTCCGCCGCCTTTCTTTTGGGGGTTCCGGGATTGTTGTTGGCTTTCACACCTTAAATTTCCCCTGAATTTTTCCGGATGAACAATCATCTTGGATTTTACAGGCTGTTCTGAGCAGTATGTCTTGTTTCAATTGGGGGATTCCGGGTATATTATGGAGGTGAATCCACTTCCAAAAGCCTACTGGCCCAGCCAATCCGGACTCCGATACCCCCTCCATGGCCAATTCTTCTGAATGGAACAATCTGGTTCAGCTTCTGGATGATATTCCGGCTGAAACCATCCGGGGGCCGGGCAATTCCCTGTTGCTGGTCATGGAGGGTCTGGGGGCTTCCCCTTCCAACTTCCGCCTGCTCAGGGGGCTGACCCCCTGGCTGGATACCCAGGAGGCAGGCCATGTGTTTTTGCTTACCCGCCGCCGCCGCCGGGAACCCTGGCGGAAGCAATCCGATTTGGTGGAATACCATGAACTGATTCACTGGGACCCCTCCCGCGGGATATACCGGGGAACCTGCTGGAAGGGGGAGCCGATTCCCCAAGACGAGCTGGCTCAGGCCTTTAAGATAGAACCGTTGGGGCTGGTGGAGTATGCGGCCCGGCGGGTGAGGGCGGCAGTGGTATCCAACGCCGAGCCTATGCGGCTGGCCATCCATCATGTGGAAAAACCCTGGGGCCGCGAAGGCTGGTACACCGGCATAGAAAACCGGGGGGTCTCCCATGTGGAATCGGCCACCGGCAAAAGTGAGCTTCCCTATGTGCTGGGGATGTTCCCCGAACCCATCATCGGGGAAAGCACCGCCCAGCCCATTTTGATCAAAATTCTGGAACCGAACCCGGTAAAGGGTTTGGGGGACCTGTATCTGGAGGTTCACACCGAAAAATGGGAATCCTACATTGTCATGGGGGTGGATAAAAAAGCCTGGCCCGGGGGGGTGGGATACCTGCGGGCCGGGTTGGATAAAAACACCATCGGCCGGTTTCGCCGAACCCACGGCGAAAAATGGGAAAAACCGCTGGTGGTGGAACTAAAGGCCAAAATCGGGGCCTACGAAAAAATCCGCCGGGCCATAGACGCTTTAAACCCCGATTCCATGCCCCTGGACAGCGGCCCGCGGGAAGTCTTTGCGAAGGGGTCGGGGTCTCCCCCTTCTGTCGGCCTGGTTGCTCCCCCCTCCGGGAAAAGTGTTTCTTCTCCATCCGAAGGCCATGGGGCTGCTCCCCCCTCCGTGGGGGGGGGGCTCTCTTCCCCTGCCGGGGGTGGTGTTGGTGTTCCTCCCCCGGGTGATGGGAAAAGCAAACCAAAAAGCGAGGTGCCCCGGGAATTGCTGGAACAGGAACTTCACCTGCGTCAGGAGGTGGAATCGTTTTTGGGGATGATTCCCTTAAAGGAAGGGGATGTGGCCACCTTGCCAGCGGGGGTGCTGCATTCCCTGTTGCACGGGGTGAAGGTGATAGAGTTTCAGACGCCCACCTATGAACGGTTGATTGCCATGTTCGGGCAGGAGGTGAAAACCCAGCCCCATTGGGATACCGACAAGGCCCTGGATATCATGCGCAAAGAGCCGTACACTCCGGGACCTCCCGAATTGTTGGAATCCGCGCCCGGGATAAAACGGGAAAGGGTGGTGGATTTTCCGGAGTTCATCGTGGACCGGCTCACTCTCAAGGCCGGGCAAAGCAAGGGGGGGCG